>JBJMLD010000146.1:0-19960 GCA_045805545.1 Solirubrobacteraceae bacterium
GACCTTGCCGGCGTTGCGATCGACCCACTGGTAGGTCTCCACCGTGACCGGCCCGCTGGCGGTTTCCTTGGACCCCAGCAGCGCCGTCGCGAGGCGGTGGAAGTAGACCCGGTCGGGCAGCTCGCCGTTGAACTGGTCGACCAGGTTGCGGCGGTGGGTGAGGATCAGCACGCCGCCGGTACGCGAGGCCTCGACGAACCCGAGCGCGGCCACCGTCTTGCCGGCGCCGGTCGCGTGCTCGAACCAGAAGCGCCTGTCGGCGTTCGGATCCTCCGGCGCCTCGGCCTCGACGTCGTCGTCGTACTCGACGTCCTCGCTCCAGTCCAGGGGCTCCTCTTCGTCGTCCTCGCCGTCCTCGAATTCGTCGTCTTCCTCGCCCGGGATGGCGGCGGAGGCGAGCGGGGCCGGCGTGACCGGCACCGGGCCGGCGCCGTTGCTGGAGTTGCCGTTGCGTTGGGCCTCGGCCAGCAGCGCGGTCAGCGTGCCGGATAGCGCGTCTACCTGGTGGGCCGAGAGGATCGTGCCGTCGACAAGGTGTGGCTCTTCCTCGGAGAGCAGTCGCTCGAGCCCGAGCAGCAGCGAGAACTTCCGTCGCCACTCGATCGAAGGCTGCTTGCCGCCGTCGTCGAGCTCGGCCAGGGCAGCGTCGAGCGCCCGGCGTCGAGCGGAGCCGGGTGCGAGCGCGTCTTCAAGCGATTCGCCGTCGTAGACGAACCGCTCTCGTGTAAAGAGCTCTGCGCGCGCGATCGCGGCAGGAGTCGGAAACGGGGTGGAAGCACCCATAAAGGTGATGTGGGAAATACGACTGGATCAGGAGCCGCGGCATCACGTTGATGCGGCTCAAGCGGCCTCGGCCAAAGCCGAAACGGCGAGGATTCCCTCAGAAAGCGGTTCCCCCCTCGCCGAACCTGGGTTAGAGGATAGCGGGTATTTAAGCAGAGTAAAGAATCGCGCCGACTGCCCCCGGCTCGGGCTCGCGCGTATGGCAAGCTGTCCCCCGTGGCCTCGCGTGTTGCCTCGATCACGCTGGTGCTGGTCGCCGTGCTCCTCGCCGGGTGCGGATCTGACACGCACAGCGCCGCCCCGTCGGCGCAGCAGACCAACGCCGCGTTCAAGGGGGCTCCACCACCGCTGGCGGCGCTACATGCCCAGGCGAACCAGGTGCTCCCGGGCGGGCCTCACGCGTTCAAGACGAGGCTTGGCGAGCTGCGCGGGTACCCGGTCGTGGTCAACAAGTGGGCCTCGTGGTGCGGGCCGTGCAAGTCCGAGTTCCCGGCCTTCCAGAAGGCGGCGGTCGAGTTCGGACGGCAAGTCGCCTTCCTCGGAGTCAACGGCAAGAACGACACGACGAGCGAAGCCGCATCATTCCTCAAGCAGTTTCCGGTCACGTACCCAAGCTACGAAGATCCGCACGAGTCGATCGCCCGCACCATCCAGGCCGTGCAGTTCGACCCGATGACCGTGTTCATCGACCGGCAGGGGAAGATCGCGTTCGTGCATGCCGGCGCGTACACGAACGCGGCGGCGCTCGCCCACGACGTCCGCTTCTACGTGCTTCGCAAATGAGCGACACGCTGCTCTACGAGGTTCGCCGCGTCCGCGGCGAGGACGAGATGGCCGCCGCACTCGAGCTGCGGCACGAGGTCTTCTGCGTGGAGCAGGGCGTTCCGGAACACGAGGAGGTCGACGGCCGCGACCCTGAGGGCATCCATCTGGTCGCCGTTGCGGACGGCGAGCTCATCGGAACCTGCCGGCTCTTGATGGTCGGGACCACGGCTCAGTTCAGCCGTCTGGCCGTGCGCGTATCGGCGCGCCGCCAGGGGATCGCCACGGCGTTGCTGCGCGCGGCCGACCGCGAGACGATCGCCCACGGCGGGGGCCGCCTCGTCCTGCATGCGCAGACATACGCCCAAGCGCTGTACGAGCGGGCGGGCTACCGCCCCCGGGGGCGGCCGTTCACCGAGGCGAAGATCGAGCACATCGCGATGGAGAAGCAGCTCTAGGAAGTGGCAGTCGGCGTCGGCGAACGGCGCCGGCACTCGTTGATCCAGCGCTGCTACGGTCGCCCGCGTGAGCACCATGGACGGGATCCCGGAGATCCGGATCGACCCGCTGACCGGGCTGCGCGCGATAGTCGCCGGCGCGCGCGCCGGCAGGCCCGGCGGCGAGCTGAGCGCCCCGCCCGCACCCGATCTCGACCCCGCCACCGATCCGTTCGCCGAGGGCAACGAGGACCGCACACCGCCCGAGGTGTACGCCGTGCGTCCAAACGGCGGGGCGCCGGATACGCCGGGCTGGACGGTGCGCGTCGTGCCCAACCTGTATCCGGCGCTGGCCGCCTCGGTGCCGGCGGAGGCGATGGTCGACATGACGCCCGAAGGCGAGCCGGCGCCGCGACCCGGCGCCAACGCCAGCCGCGACCTGTTCTGGTCGGCCCCGGCGGTCGGGGCTCACGAGGTGGTCATCAATTCCCCCCGGCCGGTGACCACGCTGGGCGCGCTGCCGGTCGACGAGGTGGCCGGCGCGATGGACGTCTGGCGCGAGCGGATCCTCGCCCACACGGGGGCGGCCTACGTGCATGTGATCGTCAACGAGCGCCGTGAGGCCGGAGCGTCGCTGCCGCATACGCACGCTCAGGTCTACGCGCTCGATTTCGTGCCCTCCGCGCTGGCGCGCGAGCGCGAGCGCTTCGGTGCCTACTCGACGCGCACGATGGGGGGCAACCTGCTCGCCGACCTCGTCCAGGAAGAAGTGCGAAAGCGCGAGCGGATCGTCGCCATCGATGAGGACACGGTGCTCATGTGCCCGTACGGCGGGCGGGTTCCCTACCAGCTACTGCTGGCCCCGCGACGGCCGCGGGCGCGGTTCGAGGACGACGGTCCGACGGGTGCCGCGATGCTGCACGACGCGTTGGGCCGGCTGGCGCGCCGACTCGGGTCCAGTCCGCCGCTGAACCTCTGGGTGCGGACGGCGCCACGTGGAGCCGAGCATTTCTGCTGGCGGATCGACATCCTGCCCCGGCTCACGCATCTGGCCGGACTCGAGCTCGGGGCGGGGGTCCACCTGAACATCGTCTCACCGGAGCAGTCGGCGGCCGAGCTCCGTGAGGCGTAACGGGCGGTGCGCGCGCTCGTCCAGCGCGTGACCCGTGCCTCGGTGGCAGTCGATGGCGCCGCCGTGGCCGCGATCGGACCCGGCTTGCTCGTGCTCCTCGGGGTGGGGGCACAGGACGGCGAGCGCGACGCCGACTGGCTGGCCGACAAGGTGCGGGCGCTGCGGATCTTCGCCGACGCCGAGGGCAAGATGAACGAGCCGCTCGGCGAGCGCGAGATTCTCTGCGTCAGCCAGTTCACGCTGTACGGTGACGCCCGCCGCGGCAACCGGCCCAGCTACGTGGCCGCTGCCCGGCCCGAGCTGGCCGAGCCGCTTTACCTGCGCTTCTGCGAGCGGGCGGGTGCCAAGCGCGGCGTGTTCGGCGCGATGATGTCCGTCGAGCTCGTCAACGACGGTCCGGTGACGCTGCTGCTCGAAAGCTCCTAGACCGCGAGTGCGGCGAGCTCCTCGCCGTACTTGCCCATGAAGTGAGCCAAGATCGGTCCTATCTGGCTCAGCAGGTCTGCGTCGGGGGCGACCGCGGCGGTGAACCCGGTCAGGTAGAGCAGGTTCTTGAAGAACAGTACGAGGTCCTTGGGCAGGCGGAACTTTGCGGCGCTGAGGATGCGCATCACCCGGCTCAGGGTGTCGCCGACGCGGTCGAACGTGAGCGTCGCGCCGTGCCCAGGGTCGATCTCGTCGAGCGCAAGCTGGAGCTCGGCGCTCAGCGAGTCGAGATCGGCGTCGGCCGGGATCGCGCCGAACTGCTCGAAGGCCGCCAGTTGTCCGGCGGCGTCCATCTGCGCGAAGGCGAGCATGAAGCGCACGAGCGCGGCCCGCTGCGTCGCGTCGATCCGCCCGCAGATGCCGAAGTCGACAAGCGAGAAGCGCTCGCCACCATCGATCAGCACGTTGCCGGCGTGCAAGTCGCCGTGGAACACGCCGTAGATCAGCGTGGTCTCGAGCACGCCGCGGATGGCCAGCTCGAGCAGACGCTCGCCGTCGAGGTCAGAGCCGAAGGTTGCGCCGGCGGCGTCATAGGGCACGCCGCCGACACGCTCCATCGTCAGCACGTCCTCGGTCACGAGGCCGGGGATCGGGCGCGGGAGCGTGCAGTAGTCGATTCCGGCGTGCTCGAAGGCGACGCCGAGCTCGGCTAGGTTGAGTGCCTCGAGCCTGAGGTCGAGCTCCTGCAGCACGAGCTGCGAGAACAGCTCGACGAAGCCGGTCAGATTGGCCAGCCGTGCGGCGGGATGGAGCCTCTCGGCTACGGCGGCGACTATTGCCATCGTCTCGATGTCCGAGCGCAGCTGCTGGCGCAGGTGCGGCCGGCGGACCTTGACGACGATCTCGGTGCCGTCGTCGAGCGTGGCCTCGTGGACCTGGGCGATTGAGGCGGCCGCGATCGGCTCCGGGGAGAAATCCCTCAGTCGCCCCCAGCCGGAGCCCAGCTGCCGGCGCGCGAGTGCGACGGCCACGCCATCGGGGAGCGCCGGCACCCGGTCGCGACACCAGGCGAAGCTGTCGACCCACTCGTCGGGCCGCAGGCCACGCGCGCTGGCGATGAACTGCCCGAGCTTGATGTACGCCGGACCGCCGGCGCGGACCAGCCGAGCCGCCCGCTCGAGCGTGCCGGAGGTCGTGCGCGGGGCCGCGATCGGGAGCCCGGCTGCCGCGGCGGCGGCGCTCAGCAGCGCCAGCGGGGCATCGGGCGCGGCGGCGGCAGCGACCTTGTAGCCGGTGGTGGCGAGCGAGGCGACCGTGTCGACCCACAGGCGCGGGCGGGCCAGGCGGGCGGCCTCGGTGGCGAGCTGCCGCCTCACCGGCGGGAGCGTGCGCTGCCAGCGGGCCACCTCCTCCTTGAGGCCTGGCTGGCCGGCCAGCCAGGGGGAGGAGGCGGCGAGGGCGTGGAGGTCCGGGAGTGGTGGCGGTGTCGGTGGCGCTGTCGGTGTCGGTGGGGCTCTCAAGTGCTTAATCCACCAAATCGCGCGGCGGTCGGAGAGTTTGGGGAGAAATGCATCGTGGCGAGGACTTTTTGCACCCGCGCGGTACCGGTGGCGCGATTTGGCGGATTTTTCACGGTCGCCACAGCGCTATGTAACGTTTACGTCCGTCACGGTCTCGACCGGCACGATACTAGGCGATACCCTTTCGGGCGTGCCGCAAACCCGGAGGCCGCGCCTGGTGACCGAGGGAGAGATGCCGGCGGCTGACATGCCGGCGCCGGACCCCGGCCCGGCGCATCCGCTGACGATCGAGCAACTCGCGCAGCAGAGCGGGCTCTCGGTGCGCAACATCCGCTCGCATCAGGCGCGGGGGCTGCTGCCGCCGCCCGAGGTGCGCCGGCGGGTCGGCTACTACGGAGACGAGCACCTGGAGCGCTTGCGGGTGATCGGTGAGCTTCAGGCGCAAGGCCTGCATCTGAAGGCGGTCAAGCAACTGCTCGACGACACGCAGGGGACGGTCGAGCGCCTGCTCACCCTGCGCCGCTCGATCGCCGAGCCGGTGGCGCTCGAGCCGTCCGAGGTGCTCACTGACGCCGAGCTGGACGAGCAGCTGAAGGCGGCCGGACCCGAACTCGCGAAGCTGCTCCACAAGCTGCGGGAACTCGGGTTCGTCGTGCCAATCGGGGCCGGTCACAACGAGGTCGCCAGCCCGTCGCTGCTGGGGGCGCTGTCCGAGGCGCTCACGCGTGGGATCAGCGGCCAGCACGTGATCGAGTTGCTCGAGTCGCTTCACAGCCACACGGAGGCCGTGGCGCGCCGGCTGGTCAAGAACTTCGTCGACGACATCTGGAAGCCGTACCTGGCCGCGGACGCTCCGGAGCAGCTGTGGCCTGAGATCGCCGAGTCGCTCAGTCGTTTGCGGGGGCTCGGCTCGCAGGCCGTGACGGCTGTGTTCAGCCATGCGATCAGCCAGCGGATCGACTCCACACTGGGCGACGCCACCAAGCGCCTGTCCGAGCGCAAACGCTGAGCCGGCGCCACTGGCCAAAAAACCCCACGGGAAACTACGGATCAAGCCGCGGGGGGCTTCCCGTGTCGCGCCCGCAGTCGGCCGCCGATCTTGAACGTATGGGACCCTCGATGGGAGTTGGGGTTAACGTGATTGGCGCGGGCCGGCGCCCTGACGGCGCGCGGTATGGCGCCGTTGACGGCGCCGTCCCCGCGCGAGCGACGCTGATCCTCTACGCCGTCTGCTGCTTCGCCGTGCTGGCGGTGCTGACTGTCGGCGGGTCACTTCGCTGGAGCGAGATCACGCTGTCGCTGCTGCTCCAAGCCGTGGTCGGGCTGCTGCTGCTGGCCGACATCCGCGGGCGCCGTGACGGCAGCGAGCGGATCCGCGCGATCGGCGTCTGCGGCGTCGTCGCCTACCTCATCGCAGTCGCGCTGATGCGCGACGCCTCCGGCGCCGGTGCGGGCTTCGGGCCACTCGTGTTGCTGCCCGTGGCCTGGTCCTCCTTACGGGCGCGTCGGACCGAACTCGCCGTCGCGGTCCTCGGAGCCGCTCTCGTCTACCTCGCGCCCATCCTGATGATCGGTGCGCCGCGCTACCCGGCGAGTGGGCTGCGCGCCGGGCTGCTGTTCCTCGTGATCTCTGGCGGGCTCGGCATCACCGTCATGCATCTCGTGCGACGGGTGGAGCGGCTGATCAAGCAGCTGAGCTCGCTGGCACGGACCGACGAGCTGACCGGGCTGGCCAACCGCCGTGCCTGGACGGATCTTCTCGGGCGGGAGCTGTCGCTCAGCCGGCGCAGCGGCCAGGCGCTCGTGGTGGCGCTGATCGACCTCGATTTCTTCAAGGAATACAACGACAGCCACGGACATCTGGCTGCCGACCGGTTGCTCCGAGCGGCCACCGCGGCCTGGGGCGCGACACTCCGCGACACCGACGTGCTGGCACGCTGGGGCGGCGACGAGTTCGCGCTGCTGCTGCCGAGCTGCGACGCGGCTTGCGCGGCGCTCGTGGTCGAGCGCCTGCGTGCCTCCTGTCCCGAGGCTCAGTTCTCAGCCGGAGTCGCCCAGGCCGATGCCGACAGCACGCCGGAGTCGATCATCGCCGCGGCCGACGCCGCCGTGTACGAGGCCAAGCGCACCGGGCGCAGCTCGACCTCGTTGGCGGGCCGGCGCGGCAATAAGCAGAGCGCCCCGTCGGCCTCACCTCCCCGTGTCCTGCGTTGAGTGACCGCCGAAGCTGAGGACCTGCTGGATACCGCTCGGCCGGTTGGCGTAGCGGATCTTCAGCGGCAGTAGACCGGGGACGAAGCCGATCCGCTCACGCGTGGCGTCCGAGTGCCAGGCGCTTGGATCGGATCCCTGGGTGCGCTGGAGCGTGTTGCCAGCCTGGTCGATTGCTCGCCAGAGCTCCTGTCGGCAGCGCTTCAGGCTGCCGGCGCCGCAGTAACGAACGCTGAACTCCCCGCGCACCTTCTGTCCGAGCAGCGTGCGGAGGTCCTTGTCCATGTAGATGTGCCAGCCGGCGTACTGGCCGCCCGGCGGCAGGTCATACATGCCCTGGAAGGACGCGAACTCCGTCTCGAGCTTGGAGCGCAGTCCGAACACCGAGGACAGCCACTCCTGGGCCAGGCCCGGCCATGCCGCGTCCATGATCGCCGCCCCGGGATCGGTGATCTTGCCGACACCGGACGGGTCAGTGCGATCGAGGCGGCTGCCGCCGTGGGCATGCCAGGCGTCGAGCTCGGAGAGCATCTGCGCGTCGCGCGCGCTCGGCGCGTGGCCTCCGTGGAGCACGTTGGAGAGCACCGGCTCGAGCGTCATCTCGCGCACATCCTGGGTCGCCGCCGCGTTCATCGCCGAGACGACGTGCTCCGGCGTGACGTTGCCACCGTGCCCGAGGTTGTTCAGCAGCAGGTCGACGCGCTGTAGCGCGCCCAGCGACCAGTTGTCATCCGGCGCCTCGTAGCCGAGCTGCGTGCGGTTGTTCCAGTTGACGATTTCCCCATTCGGCGGGTTGATGCCCTGCGGGTGGTGCTTGAACGACACGGTGCCCTTCCACTCCTCGCGGCCACGACCGTCGATCGGCAGCGCCGGGTCGGCGTTGGCGGGCCGGAGCGGCACCAGGCCGCTGGTGAACACGCCGATGCTCTTGTCGTCGACGTAGAACGAGTTGAACGTCTGCGGCGTCTGGTTGGCGGCCCGGAAGAAGTCGTGCACGTTGTGCACGAGACTGTGGGCGACGTCGTGGTAGAAGAGCAGGTCGCGTACGTCCTGTCCGTAGCTGGCGCGCTTGCGCGCGAGCCCCACGAGTCGCCCGTGCACGCGGGCGTAGCCGATCACCGGGCCGTGCACGCTGCGATAGAAGCTGACCGCGTGCGCGTTGTTGCCCGGGTTGAGCGTGCCGGCCTTGAACAGCTCCATGGCCCGGCAGTGACCCTTGAACAGGTACTTGTGCGTGCTGTGGCCGCACAGGGTTTCCACATAGGTGTCGATCTGATCCAGGCCGGCCGAGGTCAGTGACCAAGCCGAGTCCTGGCTTCGCCCGATGAAGATGTAGCCCGGGAACGGCGCCGACATTGCGCCGACCTGGCTGATGCCCGGACCCTCCAGGTCCATCTCCTGGGTCAGTCCGGGATAGAAGTAGCCGATCTGGGGGCCGGCGACCATGATCGGGTGGTGTGTCGCCGAGCGGCTTGCGGACACGAGCAGCGCGTTGCTGGCGTGCCGGCGGGCCGCGCGGGCCACGTCGAGCGCCTTGTTGGTGTTGGGCGTCAGGCTGCCGGGATCAAGGATCACGTTGCCCGTCGTGTTTCGGGCCGGCGCCTGGAACTGGACGTGGCCCGGCACGCTGGCCGGCCCCTCAGGGTCATTCGGCTCGCGCAGGTCGTTCCAGACCGACAGACCGCGGGCCGGGCCGAAGCGGCGCTCGAGCGCGCCGAGGAACTCGGAGCGGACGGCCTCGTCGCCGCCGCCCTCGCCCACGAACTGGTCCTTGAGCGCGTTGAATGCGTAGATGTCGTTGCGGTTGAAGTCCGGCTCGTGAGCGAACGCGCCGAGCGTGTGGTTGTGGCTCGCCAGGTAGCCGTTGATGCCCTGGAGGTAGACGTCGATGTCGTGCAGCACGGCCCGCCCCTTGGCGCCGGCCGATGTCAGCGCTCTCGTCTGCTTGGCGATTTCGCGCTCGGTCTGGGGCGAGGCCTGGAAGCTTTGAAGACTCGAGATCAGCCCGAGTGCATCCACACCCGGGGCGTCGATGGCGGCTACGCGGGAGTCGTTACGCGCCTGGTGCAGGAGCAGTCCGCGGTCCTCAGCCACGACCCAGCCTGCGCCCCACGTGACGTCGTCACGGGTCGTCCCGTAGACGTGCGGCACGTCGTAGCTGTCGCGCAGGATGGTCAGGCCCGGGTGGGGGACGGTCTCGGTCGTGGTCGGCTGCGTGACGGCCGAACCGATCGCCTCGGGCTTGAAATCGCTGACCACATCGTTGGCGGTGACGTGGTTGAACAGCGGGGTCAGCGCGTCGTACATCTTGGCCTGCTGTTGATCCTGCGGGAGCGTTGCCGGGAGGTCCTCCGGCTCGCCGGACGGGACGATGTCACGCGCGACGATCGCGAAGTCCTGCGCGCTCGACGGGACGGCGGCAGCTGCGCTAGCGGGAAGAGTCGTAGCGATGAGCGATCCAGTGCTCATCGCGACGCCCGCGAGCATGGCGAACTTGCGGCGCAAAGGTTCCTCCTTGGTCTCTCTCCTCGTGCGGCTCCGGCCCGGGCCGCGTCTCGAACCGTGAGCCTATCGTGAAACGAGCTGAGCTGGCCAGCCAGCCAAACCTGGTGGACAGCTTCGTATCGGCGCGGCCGGCGTTGCGCGGGCCGCCCGTGCTCGGCAGCTAAGGCGAGGCATTGCGGGCGTCGCTGACCGCCGGCGGCTTGTCTTTAGCGCCATGCCGGCGTGCGCTGCGCCATCGCGCGGGTGCCCGCGCCGCGTCTTCGTAGACGGCCCACGTGGCGCGCGCGGCGTCGGCCCAGCTCCACTCCAGCGGGGGTGGCGCCGGGCGGCGGGCCGCCTCGGCGGTGCGGACCAATCCCTCCAAGTCGTCGATGTCGGTCAGGGCGACGCGGCCGTCGAGAACCTCGCGTACCGCGGGTACGTCGCACGCCGCCACCGGCGTGCCGCAGGCCAGGGCCTCGACCGGCGGCAGCCCGAAGCCCTCGTCGTCGCTGGGAAACACGAGCGCGTGCGCGCCGGTGTAGATCGCGGCCAGGTCGTCGTCATTCACCTCGCCGGTCAGCGTCACGTTGGGAAGCTCGCTGGCCCAGGGCCCG
Source organism: Solirubrobacteraceae bacterium (assembly GCA_045805545.1). Taxonomy (GTDB): domain Bacteria; phylum Actinomycetota; class Thermoleophilia; order Solirubrobacterales; family Solirubrobacteraceae; genus Palsa-465. The sequence continues at coordinate 10,373 of JBJMLD010000146.1, forward strand.
GTCTCGCCGACCAGCACGAGCGGCATGGTCCGCGGCACACGAGCCAAAGCGGCGATCCGTTTGCGCGGGTCCGGCGTTCGCAGCCCGCCGACCCACAAGAGGTAATCGTCGGGCAGTTGGAGGCGCTCGCGCACCGCTCCCACCTCGTCGGCCGGCCTGCGACGCAGCGCGGGTGCGGCGGCCTCGCCGATGACGACGACCCGCTCGCGGGGAATCTGGAGCGCCTCGACGGCGTCCTCGGCCACCACCTGGGTCGGCACTATCACACGCACCGCGCGCTGGACCGCGAGGTAGCGCATCCGGAAGCGCATCCCGGTCCGCAGGTACTCCCCGCGGCGCTTGAGCGGGATCAGGTCGTGCAGGGTGACGACCATCGGCACCGGCGAGCGAAGCAGCGCGCCGTCGATCCAGGGCGAGTGAAAGACGTCGCAGCGCCGCGGGTTCTTCGTCTCGATGATCTCCCCCGCCGAGGTCTCGCGCATCGCGTCGAGCAGGCAGCGCACGTAGCGGCCGATGCCCCGCGAGTCCTTAGCTGCGCGACTGTCGAAACCGACTCTCATGCCGCGATCAGCTGCTCGGCGCGGTCGACGAGTGGGTTGATTTCTGCGTCGCCGGGATGATCGACCGCGGCGATCGCAAGCAGGCGACGGCTCATAGTGACTCCTGGCCGCCACTCTAACCTCGGAGCGCGGGCCGATGTCGCGCGCCTGTCCGGGGTCACCGCTGCGGGGTGTACGGTCGCGGCCGTGAAGGAGTACTACGAGGATCTCTGGGAGCGGCTGCCGGACGATCTGGTGCCACCCGATTTCGAGTTGCGCCGAGCGTTCTTGCGCGGCGAGCTGAAGCAGGGCGATAGGGTGCTCGATCTCGGTGCCGGGGCGGGGGAACTCACTGCCGCTGCGGCGGCTGCCGGCACCGAGGTCATCGGTGCCGAGGTGGCCGAGGCGGCGCTGGCGCGGGCGCGACGCGCGCATCCCGCGCTCAGCTTTCAGCTCGTGCCGATCGACGGCCCGCTGCCTTTCGAGGACGGGAGCTTCGACGTGGTGTGGGCGAGCGAAGTGATCGAGCACATCGCCGACACCGGCGCGTGGATGTCCGAGGTCAGACGGGTGCTGGCCCCGCGCGGGCGTCTGCTGCTGACCACGCCGTCGCATGGACGTCTGCGCCTCGCGCTCGGTGGGATCGAGCGCTACAGCGAGCCGCTGGGCGACCATCTGCATCTGTACACGCGTCGATCGCTTGGCACGCTGCTCAGCGAGTTCGGCTTTGGGTCGGTTGAGCTCCGTCTCGCCGGCGGGCCACCTTTGTTGCGGCGGCTGCTGCTGGCCCGGGCCGTCCGGTAGCTGACCCGCTCGCTAAGGCGTCAGCGCGCTCAGGCCGGTGAGGAACGCGCCGGCCGCCAGGAGCACCGCCGCGACGCGGGCGGCCTGGCGCGGCTTGGCCGCGAACTTCTCGACCGTGACGATGCCCGTGATCGCGACCATCCAGAAGACCGGCATCGAGTGCGTCAACGCCGTGGCCAGCATCAGCGCCCAGCACGAGCGGATGCAGGCCAGGCTGTTCAGCCCGGCGAACCGGAGCACTCCGGCCGTTGCGCGCCAGCCGCGCGGTGGCAGTGGCGAGGGCCGGTGGCAATCGCTCAGCGCGCGGCGCTTAGACGGGGTGAGCTGCCAGGCGAAGGCCACGGCCAAGGCGCCCGCGGCGACGAGCTCGGTGTCGAGTCCGGGCCAGGCGTCGAGAACGAACGCGGCCGCGGCGCCGAAGACGAGCCAGCCGCCCAGGTAGCCGAAGACGAAGGTCACCATCGCGCGGCGCCGGCGCCACCGCAGGCTGCCCACCCCGACGTGGCGGACGGCCGGCAACGCCGATGGGAGCATCATCGCCACCACCATCAGAGTCCACATCTCTACACCGCTCGCGAGGCCCACCCGCCCCGACGAACCGGCCATGCCGGGCATCCCAACCATGCCCATCGTCCCCGGATCACCGCCGGCGGCCGGCGCGCCGCCATGGTGCATCGTCCCGAGCATGGCGAGCATGGCCACCCAGGCGGCGAGCACACCCACCCCCACGCCGGCAAGCACCAGCCGCGCGCCCGCCGGGGGCCGTGGCGAGCGCCACCCGAACCCCGCGGCGACAGCGCGCAGCTGCGACATCACTCGTAGGACAAGCTCACGCGCCCGATCGTCACCGGCGGGTCAGAGGTGGAGATCTCCTCCGGCAGGGCGTGCGCCAGCTCCGGCTGATCTGGCGGCACGAGCCCGAGTGGCCGGAAGCTGACGTGCACGTGCTGCGGATCCCAGTTGCCCTCGGACTGAAGCCGGCGGACAAGGTCGGTGATCTCGACGCTCACGCGCAGATTGTGCGGCTGCTCGTCACCCCGTGGATGCCGGGCGCGCTCGATCCCGAAGAACGAGACGTTGCCGACATGATGCTGCTCTGCGGTCTGCGGCGAGGCATCCGGCGGGAGGTTGACGTAGATCCCGTACACCGTGCCCGGGTTCTGCTCGCCCTCGATGTCCTCGACGTTGAGGTAGATGTGGCTCGGCTCGCCGCCGGCGTCGGCGACGATCGCCGAGTGGGCCTGCTGGTCGATCTGGACCTCGACGCCGGCCGGGCTGCCGACCAGCTGCACCGGTTGCTCGGAGGCGCCGACCAGTTCGGGCTGAGCCTCCTGGTCTGGCTCGGAGTTGCCGGCACCGGCCATGGCCGCCTCCTCTTCGTGGGGCTCCTCGGCGGCGATCGTGCCCGCCGGGGCCGTCTCGTAGATGTATCCGAGCTGGTGCCGAATGAGCCGCACGTCACTGCACTTCTTCGTCACTTGGTGGCCGTTCTCATCGAAGAACGAGAACTGGTGGTTCAGCCACGATGCGGTCTGCGGGTTCTTGTGGGTACTGGTCTGCATCCACTCGGCCCAGATCCGGTCGATGTTCGAGTGGTGCAGCCAGAAGATCGGATCCTGGGCCGCCATGTCAGGGTCGTTCATCCAGCCGCCCTGGCCGCCGACAACGCCGTGGACGTCGTTGTGCGGGGTCTGCTCGAGCTGCCCGAACTGACCGGCGAACTGCTGGGCCGGGACGACGCCGCCGCCGAGCTGCGGCACGCCCGAGTACCGGGGTCGGCTGAGGGCGAACTGATCAGTCGTTACCGACGAGGGGAGCGCGCCACCGGAATTGATGCCCTGGGCACGCTGCTGCACGAACAGCGGGTTCGGGTTCCCGCTGACCGTGGGGCCGCGGAACGCCGTCGGGATCCTCGCCTGCTGGCCGCCGGCACCGTAGTCCCAGTACGGCAGGGTCCAGTGCGGGTTGCCCCCGGCCTGCACGACCGCCGCTCTGACGATCCGCTCGAAGTAGTAGAGGAACATCCGGTGCCAGGGCAGGAAGAACCAGGACCCGTGCTGACACCCGTTCCACAACGGCCTGGTCTGCGCGGCATGGGTGCCGTGCATCGCGGCCTGATACGTCCAGCTCGTCGGGTCGCTGGCACTGCGAGATTTCATGATCGCGACCGCTTTCGCGTAGTCATCGATCGTCGTATCGCCGCTCGGGAGCGTCCACACGTTACGGCGGACCAGCGGCGCGGACTGCGCGGACATAACCCTCGCCCCACTTCTGAATTGGGTGCATTTGGCCCGCTAAGGCCCCCGCCAACCTATACCACGCTGAACGGAGGCCAGTCAACCGCTGCGGCACTAGTCTCTCCGGGGTGATCGCTCGGCGGATCGGTGCATGAAGATCGCGATCCTCGGCACGCGAGGGATTCCTGCGTCCTACAGCGGCTTCGAGACGGCCGTCGAGCAGCTCGCATCGCGCTTCACCGAGCGCGGCCACGAGGTCGTCGTGTACTGCCGTCCCCACGTCGTCGATCGGCGGCTCGAGCGTTACAAGGGTGCTCAGCTGGTCCACCTGCGCACGGTGCAGAACAAGTACCTGGACACGTTCGTGCACACGGCACTTTCCGCGGTCCACGCCGCGCGGGTGACCAAACCCGACGTGGCGCTGTTCTTCATCGCCGGAAACTCGCCGCTGTGCATGATCACCCGCCGCTCCTCGATCCCGGCCGTGATCAACATCGACGGCCTCGACTCAGACCGGCGCAAATGGCCGGCACTGGCCCAGGCGTACCTGCGCTTCGCCGAGCGAACGGCGCCGCGCTGGGCGGATGAGGCGTTCACCGATAGCCATGCCGTGGCCGAGATCTTCGAGCGGCGGTACGGCAAGCGCATCGGCGTCGTCCCGTACGGCGTGGAGGATCCCGGATATCACGGAACCGAGACCCTGGAGCGACTGGGGCTCGAGCCCCGCAAGTACATCCTGTTCGTGGGACGGCTCGAGCCTGAGAACAACCCGCATCTCCTCGTCGAGGCTTTCTCGCGCATCGGCGGCGAGCGCGCTCGGGGGATGAAGGTGGCGATCGTCGGGGGCGCCCCGTACGCCGATGACTACATTCGCCGGCTGTGGCGCTCGGCCGATGCGCGCGTGGTCTTCCCTGGCTACATCTTCGGCCAGGGCTACTGGGAGCTCCAGCGCCACGCCTACCTGTTCTGCGCTCCCACCGAGGTGGGCGGCACGCACCCGGTCATCCTCGAGGCGATGGCCGCCGGCAACTGTGTGCTCGTCAACGACTACCGCCCGAACGCCGAGACCGTGGGCGACGCCGGCATCTACTTCTCCGGCCGCATGGGCGTTCCGGACCTCGTCGAGCAACTACAGCGACTGCTCGACAACCCAGACCTCGTCGACGCGTACCGCCAGCGCGCGCTGGCCCGCGCGCGCATGTACTCATGGGATGCGGTCACCGACCAGTACGAGGAGCTGCTGAGGGCGGTGTGCGACGCGCACGGCCCGGGGGCGCTCCCGGACGCGCTGGTGGATCGCGAGCCGGTCGGGCACGCGGTCAGGGCCGGCGTCCGTGGCGCCGTCGCCCGCTGAGGACGCTCAGGGACAGGCGTTTGTCGCGGGCCTCACACGGCCGGTCACTATTTGGGGCGAGAGCTGATGACCGCTTGCTGGATCGACGCTGCGAGGAAAGCCGACCCGAGGTTGAGCTCCTGAGCATGCCTGAACACGCCAATCGCCTCGTGCGGCTGGCCGTGGTTCAGGTCGTAGTAGCCGAGCTGCTGCCAGGCGTCCGGGTTCTCCGGTTGCCGCGAGATCGCCTTGACGAGCTGATCGTGGGCGGCATGCTCGTCGCCGATCCGGCTGTACAGGCTCGAGAGCAGCCATAGCGGCTGCACCGACAGCGGATCTCGCGAGGCGGCCATCCGCGCATCGGCAAACGCGGCCACGGTGTTGCCGCGGCTGCCCGCGTCGACGGCCGCGCCGATGGCGTCGCTCGAGCGCAGTGGCTGCCAGATCGTCCAGGCCGCCAGCAGCGCGGCGGCGGCGAGCGCGGTGCCTGCCAGGACGACCGTGGGTCGCGCGGAGAGTGGCTTTGGCGCCCGCCGGCGACCGATCGGGTGCTCCAGCTCGCCGCGGCCCGCCAGCCAGCCCGCGACCAGGAGCGCGGGTAACGCCGTACCCGGGATGAACCAGGTCCAGTCGATCGAGGAGTGCACTCCGAAGGCGACGACCACGCACACCAGCGTCAGCAGCCCGACGCGTTCGACCGCGCGCGCGGGTGCCAGCGGGCTTTCGGCACGCGGTCGCAGCCCGATGGCTCGGGCGGCTGCGACGGACCACGCCGCGAGCAGCGCCAGGCTCAGCGCCAGCCCGATCACCCCGAAGTCCGCCAGCGTCTCGACGACGTAGCTATGGGCGTGATCGACGGGGGTCGGGTCGTGCGTGTAGCGCAGGCGCGCGGTGGCGTAGCCGAGTGCGCCGACCCCTTTGAACGGCGCGTGCGTGAACACCTGCCAACCCTGGCTCCAGTCGCGAGCACGCGAGCTTTCCAGGCTGACCAGGCGGCCGGGGTTGTCGCGGACGACCTCATGCGTGTTCGTTAGCGATCTCCAGACATGCGACACCTCGCCGCCGAACCCCCGACTCGAAGTTGCGAGCGCGGCCGCCCCCGCGAATGGGATCAGGCCGACGAGCGTGATCAGGGCGATGGCGACCCGTCGACGCGTCTCGGCAGTCAGGACGGTGCGGTCGATGGCGGACGCGACTGCCATCCCGACGCCAAAGGTGGCCAGGAGCACGAGGACCAGCACGATGCCGAAGGTGTGACCGGCAGTGACGCGGGAAGACAGCGCGATCTGGTCGTGGGTCAGCGCCCTCGTGTGCAGCGCCCAGGCGCTGAGGATCGCAGCGCCGGCGACGCCGACGGCGAGCACGGCGACGCCGCGGAGCCGCAGCGGTACGACCGCGAACCACAACCCGAGGGCCACCACGGCGGCGAGTACGGCGCTGCGCGAATAGCAGAGGGCGAGGACGGTGACGAGGACCGTGATTGCCGGCGCCGCGAGCGCACGAACCCACCGGCTGCGATCGCGGCGCGCTCCCGCCCACAGGCAGGCAGGTAGTCCGAGGGCGGCCATCAGTCCGGTCGCATTCCAGTAGTCGAACGGCGCGCGGAGGCGTCCGAGCGTCTCCTGGGGCGCGAACGTCGCCGGAAACACCTTGACCAGCAGGGCATAGCCGCTTATCACGGTGCTCAGCAGCGCGATCGCGCCGAGCAGCGCCGGCCAGCGCTCCGGGCACAGGCGGGCGAGAGCCAAACCAGCCCCAAACACCGCGAGATATGAGAGCGTGCGGTTGGCCTCGAGCCACGAGCTGTCGGGCTGGACCGACCAGGCGACCGAGACGGCGGTGAGCCCGGCGAGGGCGGCGAACAACACGAACGCCGAGGCGCCAAAGCGCCGGCCGGGCGCCCCGTAGATGAGTAGGGCGACCGCCGCCCCCGCACCGATGAGCGCGAGCACGATCTCCGTCCAGGTGTTGGGCGCCAGCTCGGTCCCGCCGGTTGTCAAGAACACGACGAGCACTAACGCTCCGGCCAGGACAAGCGCGATCGCTTCGTTTGACCCTACGCGGAGACCGCGCGCAGACCCTTGTCGTGTCGCCCGGGGAGAATCGGGCGCGACGCGCTCGGGCGCCGTGGTGAGAGACGACACGGCGGCGAGCGTAGCAACCGTGGCCGGCTCCGCCCGGCGGCGAAATCTGTCCCGCATGCCCAACGTTTCAGCGCCTTCCGGCGCGCCGGGCGATCAGCATGAGCGTGTGTCCGAGCCGCGCGGCGCGGGGTCTGGTACCTACGGCGTCCAACGGCTGCAGTGCGCGCTGGACCGGGCGGGGAAGCCGCCGCCACGTATAGGTGACGGCGTACAGCTCGCCTTCGAGTCCAGCCGCGCGCGATTCGGCGAGGAGCCGCCGCGGCGAGAGCGGCATGTCGTCCGGCGTGCCGTGGACGGCCGGCGCGACGCCGAGCCGGTTGGCCAGGGCGAGCGTGACGCCGATCGGGTGCCACAGCCCTGGCTCGATCGCCACGAGCGCGCCGCCGGGCTTGAGCAGCCGTGCCGCCTCTTCGAAGCACGGCGCGATTGGACCCTGGAACGCGATGTGATGCAGGACCAGCCGGTAGAGCACCACATCGAACGTGCCGTCGGGCAGTTCGAGCCGGCCGGCGTGGCCGACGCGGGCCTCGTCGGCGACCCCGGTTTGGCTCAGTCCGGCCACCTTGGCCGGATCGGCATCGACTGCGGTGAGACGAAACGCCGGCGCCGGGAAGAGGTGGCGACCGGGATGCCAGCCGGCCCCGACCGAGAGGACGTCCCCGCCTTCGAACCGGAGTCGCGCGCTGAGCAGCGCCTGCTCGCGGCGCATCATGTGCTCGTAGTTGGTCTCGAGCGTCCGCGGGGAACTGAGGCGATCGAGCAGATTGTCGGGGCTGTAGGGCGCGCTGGCCGCTTGCCCGGCGCTCATCTCCAGCTCCGGTGCGTGACGAGTGTGCGCTGCGCGTCGCCGGCCGTCGTGTATGGGCGGGTGGCGAGAAACGCGCGCGCCTCGGACAGCGCGGCTTCGCGGTCGTACGAGGACGCGATTCGCCGCAGCCCGTGGCGGATCGGCGTCGCGTCGAGCACGCCACTGCGCCAGCCACGGTCGCGCGCCACGGCGGACCAGTGCAGGTCGAGCCCCCAGCCGAAGCGCAGGGGCGGGAATGGGAGAAGGGTCTCGAAGGTGCTCGCGTGGAACGCGAACACCGGGCCGATCTCGACGAACGGAGTCTCTCGGGCGACCGCGCCGCGCCAGCGACGCGTGAGCGTCCAGGCGGCGTGCGAGCGGTGCCGGTGCGCCGGTTGGGCGAGCTGCAGGTCGAAGCGCTCGGCCAGGAACAAGAACGTGTCGAGGAACCCGCTCGGCAGGGCGACGTCGTCGTCGACCGCAAGCAGCCAGTCGTAACCGTCGGGGGCCGTTTGTTCGAGGAGCGCGTTGAGGTTCTCGAACTTGCCCCGCGTGCCGGCGGCTGTGGTTGCGAACTCGACGTCGTGGCGCGAGCTCGTCAGCTCGGCCTTGGCTTGCGCGAGCAGGTTGGGGACGTCCGTTCGCTCGACCGCCAAAACGAGCACCGAGCGGCGAGGCACCGAGCGCGCCGAGCGCCGCAGCCGCCATCGATGGAGCTTGATCGCCGACGCGGCTTCGTCGAGGCCGTCGGCAATCACGGCGCGCGTGTTGGCGCGGATCCCGGAGACCTCGCCGCTGGTCCCGGACACGAAGTCGTCATGGGGCGCTGGCACTGCGGAGATTGTCCCTGTCGAGCTGTTCCCGGTGGCGCCTGGGGACGGCGGGGACTCCGGCTCAGCGATTGGCCGGCCGCCGGTGCCCTGCGAGCTGGCGCGCGAAAGCGGTCATGAAGCGCGGGTTGTAGCGGAGGTAGCGACGCCACAGCCGGCGCGGTTCATGGGCGAGCCGGTAGGCCCACTCGAGCCCAGCCTCCTGGAGCCAGGTCGGGGCCTGGGGGACAAGCCCGGCGTGGAAATCGAATGCCGCCCCGACCCCGACGAGGACCGGCGCCTCCAGCAGCGGCCGCATCCGAGCCATCCACTTCTCCTGCTTTGGAACCCCGATTCCGACCCAGACCACGTCGGCACGAGATCGGTTGATCTCGTCAGCCACGGCGTTCTGCTCCTCTTCGGTCAGCTGGCGGTGGGGCGGCGAGTAGCCGCCGACGATGCTCACACCGGGATAGCGCTGGCGCAGGTTCAACGCGAGCTGGACGAGTGCGCCCTGGTTGCGGCCGCCGTAGAGGTAGAAGCGCTGACCCCGGGCCGAGGCATGCGCACACGCGCGTGCCATCAGCTCGGGGCCATAGACGCGGCCGGCCAGGGAATGCCCCAGGGAGTTGATCGCCCACACGAGCGGCTGCCCGTCGGGCACGTTGAAGGACGAGGCCATGAGTGCAGCCCTCAGCTCCGGGTCCTCGCCGGAAGCCATCACCGTGTGGACATTGCAGACGCAGATGTAGCCGGGCCAGCGGGCCGACACCATCGACTCCATCCAGGCCAGCGTGTGCGAGTAGTCGGTCAGGGCGAGCGGGACGTCGAGAACCGCGACCGTTTGCGGGTCTTCAACCGGCGTTGGTTGGGGTTGGACGGAGCCCTCAGGGCGCATGGACTATTTCCCGGTGTGTTTTTCCAGCGGGCGCGAA
>JBJMLD010000147.1:0-12136 GCA_045805545.1 Solirubrobacteraceae bacterium
ATGCAGATGGACTAACCCGGCCTCGACTTCGGCGACCGCGAACGCCAGCTGCCCGGCGAACTCCCGCAGCTCCGGCGCGTCGACCTCGCCCAGCGCACTTTGCAACCCATCCCAGGCCCCGCGCAGGTCGCCCCGCTCGGCGGCCGCGGCGGCGCAGCCAAGCTGCTGCTGCACGTAGTCAGCCGCCTGCTCCTCGCCTGCCCTCGCCCGTACCGCCATCGACCGTACCGCCGAGGACAGTACCAGCATCCGATCCAATCCAGATACCGGTGCGCTGCGGGCGCGACTAGGCACCTAGCACGCTCGGTGCCGCACCAACTCCAGCGCTCGGCGGCATCAGCCGAGCCACCAGCTCCCGGCGACTGCTGATCCCGAGCTTGGCGAAGATCGATTTGAAGTGGTCCTGGACCGTGTGCGGCGAGATGAACAGCGTCTGGGCCAGCGCCCGGGTGCTGGCGCCGCGCAGCAGTTGCTTTACGATCTCCTCCTCCCGCGGCGTCAGCGCTCGTGTGCGGCCGAGCGCCGACACCGTCTCTTCCGGCGTGGCGGCAGCGATCGTGATGACGAGACCAGCGCGACCCGCAGCGCCCGACAGCCGGGCGGCACGTGCCGCCAGCCACCCCTCTTCGGCCTCGACGATCACCGTGGCCGGACCGTCCTTGCAGCGCTCCTCGCGCGCCGCCAGCTGGTCGGCCAGCGCGCGGACGAGTCCGGGGAATCCGGAGTCGACCCACGTTCGCGCCCCATCCGTCCATGCGATCGCCTTCAGCGAATCATCGACGACCAGGACCGGAACGCCGAGCGGAGTCGAGAGCGAGCTGCAAAAGCCAGATTGAGGCGATGAGACGAGCATCGTGAGCACCCCTGTCGTTGCGCGGTTTCACCCCCGCAACCGTTCACCGGGCCACCGACCCGTTCACTGGCGGATGAACACCTTCAGTGGGCGGCCACGTTCAGCACGACTGCGATCCCGAAGGCCAGCACCGCGCCGGCGCGCAGCGCCCAGCCGGCCCGGTCGCCCGGCCGGCCCGTGACCATGCCGACGATCGCCAGCGACATGAGGGCGACCGCTATCAGCGCGAACAAGGCGGCAGCCACGCGCACCGCCCCATCGTGCCACGCGTCCTATGCTGGAAACGCGAATGAGCGCCCAATACATCTTCACCACGTACAAGCTGTCCCGTCGCTACCCGCCTGACCGCGAGGTCCTCACCGACATCTCGCTGTCCTTCCTGCCGGGCGCGAAGATCGGCGTGCTCGGCTACAACGGCGCCGGCAAGTCGACGCTGCTGCGGATCATGGCCGGGCTCGACACCGAGTTCGACGGTCAGGCTCAGCTCGCGCCGGGCGCCACCGTCGGCCTGCTCGAGCAGGAACCCCACCTGGACGAGACCAAGGACGTGCGCGGCAACGTCGAGGAGGGCGTCGCCGAGACCAAGGCACTGCTCGACCGCTTCAACGAACTGAGCATGAACTACTCGGAGGAGACCGCCGACGAGTTCGCCCGCGTCCAGGAGCGGATCGATGCCGTCGACGCCTGGAACCTCGACACCACGCTTGAGATCGCGATGGACGCGCTGCGCTGTCCGCCGGCGGACGCCGACGTGACCACGCTGAGCGGTGGCGAGCGCCGGCGCGTCGCGCTGTGCCGGCTGCTTCTCAGCCAGCCCGACCTGCTCCTGCTCGACGAGCCGACCAACCATCTCGACGCCGAGTCGGTGGCCTGGCTCGAGCGCCATCTGCACGACTACCAGGGCACGGTCGTCGCAGTCACGCACGACCGCTACTTCCTCGACAATGTGGCCGGGTGGATCCTCGAGCTCGACCGCGGCCGGGGGATCCCCTACCAGGGCAATTACTCGGGCTGGCTGGAGCAGAAGCGCGCCCGCCTGGAACAGGAGGCACGCCAGGAGACGGCGCGCAAACGCACGATCGAGCAGGAGCTCGAGTGGGTGCGTTTGAACGCGAGCGCCCGGCGCAACAAGCCAAAGGCGCGCCTGAACGCTTACGAGGCGCTGCTGGCGCAGGACCGCAACGTCAAGCTCGACCAGGTCCAGATTCACATCCCGGCCGGTCCGCGGCTGGGCGGGGTTGTCCTCGAGGCCAACGGGCTGCGCAAGGCCTATGGCGAAAAAGTCCTGATCGACGATCTCAGCTTCAACCTCCCGCCCGGCGGGATCGTCGGCGTGATCGGCCCGAACGGCGCCGGCAAGACGACGCTCATGCGGATGATCACCGGACAGGAGCAGCCGGACGCCGGCACGCTGAAACTCGGCGAGACGGTGGAACTGGCGTACGTCGACCAATCCCGCGACGCACTCGATGCGGACAAGACCGTGTGGGAGGAGATCTCCGGGGGGCAGGACCAGATCACGCTCGGCGAGAGAACGATCAACAGCCGCGCCTACGTGGCGGGCTTCAACTTCAAGGGCACCGACCAGCAGACGAAGGTGGCCAAGCTGTCTGGCGGCGAGCGAAACCGCCTGCACCTGGCAAAGCTGCTGCGCACCGGAGGCAACCTGCTCCTGCTCGACGAGCCGACCAATGACCTCGACGTCGACACGTTGCGCGCGCTCGAAGAGGCACTGCTGTCGTTTGCCGGCTGCGCGGTCGTGGTGTCCCACGACCGCTGGTTCCTCGACCGGATCGCCACCCACGTGCTCGCCTTCGAAGGTGAGTCGCAGGTCCGCTGGTTCGAGGGCAACTTCGATGCCTATGACAGCTTCCGCCACGAGCAGCTCGGCGCCGAAGCCGACCGGCCTCACCGGATCACGTACAAGAAGCTGGTCCGCGGGTAGTACGCTGCCCGCGTGCCGGATCCCAGCAAAGCCGCTCTGATCACCGGTTGCTCGTCGGGCATCGGCCAGGCGACGGCCGAGCGGCTTCTCAGCGATGGCTGGAACGTATACGCCACGGCCCGCCGACCCGAGACGCTGACGGACCTCGAAGCCAAGGGCGCAAAGACGCTGGCTCTAGACGTCACCGACGAGGCGTCGATGCAGGCGGCCGTGGACGCGGTGACCGAAGCGGAAGGCGCCGTCGGCGTGCTGGTCAACAACGCCGGCTACAGCCAGTCGGGCGCCGTCGAGTCGGTGCCGATGGACCAGGTCCGCCGCCAATTCGAAACGAACGTGTTCGGGCTGATCCGCATGTGCCAGCTCGTCCTGCCCGGCATGCGCCAGCAGCGTTGGGGCAAGATCGTCAACCTCAGCTCGATGGGCGGCCGCCTCGTATTTCCGGGTGGCGGCCTCTACCACGCGACCAAGTACGCGGTCGAGGCGATCAGCGACGCGCTGCGCTTCGAGGTCCGCGGCTTCGGCGTGGACGTGGTCCTGATCGAGCCCGGTCTGATCGTCACCGCGTTCGGCGATACCGCCATGGCCTCCGTTGGCACATCCGGTGACGGCGGCCCCTACGCCGAGTTCAATCGCAAGGTCGCGAGCCTGACCCAGAACGCCTACAAGGGCCCGATGTCGAAACTCGGGGCGGGCCCCGACGCGGTGGCCAAGACGATCGCCAAGGCGATCAGCGTCGGCAAGCCCAAGGCGCGCTACCCGGTCACGCCCAGCGCACATCTGATGATCAACCAGCGGCGCTTCACGCCCGACAAGGTCTGGGATCTCATGATGCGCTCGCAGTTCCCGACGCCCAAGGGCTAGCAACGAGCTGCTCGGCGAGCACGGCTCGCAGCTGCTTAGCGTCCGCCGCCACGGCGTCAGCGCCCGTCAGTTCCTCGGCTCGAAACGGCCCCGTCGCCACCGCCACGCACCGCAGTCCGTCCGCGCGTGCGCAGGCGATGTCCCGCGGCGTATCGCCGATGACCAGCGTGTGCTCGCGCGCGTAGGGGCGGCCGCGCGTACCGGCCCGCCGTCGCGCGATCCCGGGCAACGCCGCGCGGTCTTCGTGATCGGAGCCGAAGCCGCCGGGCGCGCCGCGGAAGAAACGCCCCAGACGGGCGCACTCGAGCTTTCGCCGCGCCACCGCCTCGTAGTTGCCGGTGACGAGCCCCAGCGTGACCTGGTCGTGGCCGCTCAGCCACTCGAGCAGCTCTGCAATCCCGGGTAGGACCGTGTGCGACAGATCGTCTGTCGCCTGGCGCGCGTAGATGCGCGAACAGCTCTCACGCACGGCGTCGGCCCGCTCGTCGATGCGCTCGGCCGAGACGCCGGCCGTGAGCAGGATCGCCCGCGCGATCTCGGCGTCTGTGCGTCCGGCCGGCGCCAGCGGTGAGCGCATCCCACGAGCGTCGACGCCGTGCACCTCGAGCAGCGCCGCGTGCAGAGCATCGCGATGCGTGTCGGTAGCCCCGAGAACCAGCGTTCCGTCGATGTCGAACAGGAGCAGCATCGCGCTCGCTCAGCGCGCAAACGATACGTCGGGCGCCAGCCGCTGGGCGAACGCGGCGATCAGCTTGGCGGCCGCCTCGATGTCGTTCAGCGACACGAGCTCGACCGGGGAGTGCATGTAGCGCGATGGCACGCTTACGAGGCCGGTCGGGATGCCGGCGCGGCTGAGGTGGATCGCGTCGGCGTCGGTGCCGGTGCCGCGGCCGAGCGACTCGACCGTGAACGGGATCTCCTCCGCCTCGCCGGCCTCGTGGAGCAGCTCGAAGACGAGCGGGTGTAGCGACGTCCCACGGGCGATCACGGGCCCGGTGTCCATCTCGTGCTTGGTGATCGGCCCGAGCTCGATCCCGGGCTGATCGGTCGCGAACGTGAGATCGACGACGACGGCCAGGTCCGGCTCGAGAGCGAAAGCGCTCGTGCGCGCGCCGGCGAACGTCGTCTCCTCCTGCGCCACCGCCAGCGCCACCACGTCGCCTGGCGCGCCGCCAGCCTCGGCCACCAGCCGGGCCGCCTCGGCGGCCACGTAACAGCCGACGCGGTTATCGAGCGCACGTGAGACCACGCGCCGGTGGCGCAGCTCGAACGGTGCCGTGTCGATCACGGCCACGTCGCCGATCCGCACCAACTCGCGCGCCTCGTCGCCGTCCTTGGCGCCGATGTCGATGTGCAGGTCCTTGATCTCGGGCGCCTTCTTGCGATCGTCGCCCTTCAGCAGATGGATCGGTTTTCGCCCGATCACACCGCGGACCGGCCCGGGCCGGGTCGTGAGCGTGACGCGCTGCCCGACGAGCACGAGCGGATCCCAGCCGCCGACCTCGCCGAAGCGCAGGTACCCGTTGTCGTCGATGTGTGAGATGTGCACGCCGATCTCGTCGATGTGCCCGACGATCGCCAGCGTGCGTCCACCGGCCTTGCCCTTTACCCGCGCAAACGACGAGCCGACGTGATCGCCCCCGACCTCGTCGGCGAAGCCTTCACACGCCTTTCGCCACACCTCGGCCGGACCGGTCTCGTGGCCTGAAGGCCCGGCCGCGGTCAGGAGCTGCTCGAGGAACGTGGGCAACGCCATCGTCGACGCAAGGCTATTGCAGCGCCGGCTTGCTTGAATCGCCGCGAGAGTTCATTGCTGGAGCCGCACAAGCAGGCCGAGATCGACTCGCGCACGCCGGAGTTCATGGCGCATGAGGCGAGCAAACCGTTCGGGTGGTGCCCGTCGCATTTCATCGAGTGGGCGACGGTGGCCACGATGCTCGACGCCATCGATCTCTCCGCCGGCGCGACGGTGCTGGACATCGGCTCGGGATCAGGCTGGACGTCGCTGTTCCTCGCCGAGGCCGGTTACGCCGTCACGGGGTACGACCTCGTGCCGGCGAATGTCGAGCTGGCGCGCCGGCGCGCTGCTCGCTGGGGATCGACGGCGCGCTTCGAGGTCGGCGATATGGAGGCACTGCCGGCGGGCGAGGCGGTCGACGGCGTGCTGTTGTTCGATGCGCTTCACCACTCGGGACGCCAGCTCGCCGCGTTGCAGTCAATCGCGCAGCGGCTGCGCCCCGGCGGCTGGCTGCTCCTCGGGGAGCCGACGTGGCTACACCGTTTCTCCCCCGAGGCCCGCGATACCAGGCGTGAGCGCGGCTGGATGGAGCGCGGCCTGTCGCTGCGCACGCTGCGGCGCGACCTCGCTGCCGCCGGTTTCACCGAGACGCGCCGCTTCTTCCAGCCGACCAACGCGTACACCGGTCGCCTACGCGGCTTCGCCTGGCAGCTCGCCCGGCTGATTGGGTCCAACTTCTGGGTCGCGCCCCAGACGCACATCTGGCTCGCCGCTCGACGCGGCTGATCAGTTTTTCGCCAGCAACTCGCGCAGGACGTATTGCAGGATGCCGCCGTGACGGAAGTAGCGCTGCTCCTTCGGAGTGTCGATCCGGACGGTTACCGTGAATTCCTTGTTGTCGGCCTTGACCGTCACCTGACGCGGGATCTCATCGGCCTCGGCCAAGCCGCCGATCGTGAACGTCTCCCGCCCGGTGAGCCCAAGTGACTGCGCCGTGTCGCCGTCGTTGAATTGCAGCGGCAGCACGCCCATCCCGACCAGGTTCGAGCGGTGGATCCGCTCAAAGCTCTCGGCGATGACCGCGCGTACGCCGAGCAGGCGCGTGCCCTTGGCCGCCCAGTCCCGGCTCGAGCCCGAGCCGTACTCCTTGCCCGCCAGTACGACCAGCGGCGTGCCCTGCTCCAGGTAGCGGATGGCCGCGTCGTAGATCGGCATCTGCTCGTCCGCGCCGTCGCCCAGATACACGGTCACGCCGCCTTCAGGAAGCGGATCCCGCCCACCACCCCCAACCGCCAGCTGGTTGCGCAGGCGGATGTTGGCGAACGTGCCTCGCATCATCACCTCGTGGTTGCCACGACGCGATCCGTAGGAGTTGAAATCTCGCGGCTCCACGCCATGCTCGATGAGGTACTTCCCGGCCGGGCTGTCGCGTTTGATCGCGCCGGCGGGAGAGATGTGGTCGGTCGTCACGCTGTCGCCGAGCACGGCGAGAACCCGGGCGCCCTCGATGTCGGTCAGCGGCTCCGGTTGGCGCGGCAGGTCCTCGAAGAAGGACGGCCGCCGGACGTAGGTCGACTCCTCGTCCCAGGCGAACGCGTCGCCGGTCGGAACCTCCAGGCTGTTCCAGCGCTCATCGCCGTCGAATACTTCGCCGTAGCTCTTGCGGAACATGTCCGACTGGACGGCGTCCTGGACGGTCGCCGCGACCTCGGCCGCGCTCGGCCAGATGTCCTTCAGGTACACGGGCTCGCCGTGGCTGTCCTCCCCGAGCGGCTGGTCGTAGAGGTCGATGTCCATCGTGCCGGCGAGCGCGTAGGCCACGACCAGCGGCGGCGACGCGAGGTAGTTCATCTTCACGTCGGGATTGATGCGACCCTCGAAGTTTCGGTTGCCCGACAGCACGGACACGACGGCCAGGTCCTCGGCCTGTACGACGTCTGAGATCTCCTCGGGCAGCGGGCCGCTGTTCCCGATGCACGTCGTGCACCCGTACCCGACGAGGTGAAACCCGAGGTCCTCCAGGTACTCGGTCAGGCCCGCGCGGTCCAGGTACTCGGTCACCACCTTCGAACCGGGGGCCAGGCTGGTTTTGACCCATGGCTTGACCTGCAGTCCGCGCTGTACCGCGTTGCGCGCCAGGATGCCGGCGCCGAGCATCACCGAAGGGTTCGACGTGTTCGTGCAGCTGGTGATGGCGGAGATCACGACGTGCCCGTGGTCGAGTTCCGTGTCGGTGCCGTCGGCCAGCGTCACGGGGACGTGGGTCTCGATGCGGTCGGCCACCTGCGCGCCGCCAGTGCCGCCTTCCGGGCCGTGACCGATCCCGTTGGCGTGATGCGTCGACACCGGATCGCTGGCCGGAAAGCTCTCCTGCACCGCCTCGTCCTCGGCCGTCTCCTCGGGCAGGTAGCCCTCGAGCGCGAGCCGGAACGCGGCCTTCGACTCGGTCAGCGAGACGCGGTCCTGGGGGCGCTTCGGCCCGGCGATGCTGGGAACGACGTCGCCCAGGTCGAGCTCGAGCGTGTCGGTGAACGTCGGTTCATCTGAGTCCTCGTCGTGCCATAGCCCCTGCTCTTTGGCGTAGGCCTCGACCAGCTCGATCAGCTCCTTCGGGCGCCCGGAGAACTCCAGGTAGCTGAGCGTCTCCGCGTCGATCGGGAAGATGGCGCACGTCGAGCCGAACTCGGGCGACATGTTGCCGATCGTGGCCCGGTCGGCCAGGGGCAGGTTGGCGAGACCCTCGCCGTAGAACTCGACGAACTTCCCGACCACTCCCTTCTGGCGAAGCATCTCGGTCACCGTCAGCACGAGGTCGGTGGCGGTCGCGCCCTCGTGCAGCTCGCCTATGAGTCTGAAGCCGAGGACCTGCGGGATCAGCATCGACATCGGCTGCCCGAGCATCGCGGCCTCGGCCTCGATGCCGCCCACGCCCCAGCCGAGCACGCCGAGCCCGTTGATCATCGTCGTATGGGAGTCGGTCCCGATCAGCGTGTCGGGATACGCCAGGCCTCGCTCCTCGTCCACGAACACCACCCGTGCCAGGTACTCGAGATTGACCTGGTGAACGATGCCGGTGTCCGGCGGCACGACCTGGAAGTTGTGAAACGCGCCCTGACCCCAGCGCAGGAACGCGTAGCGCTCGCGGTTTCGCTCGAACTCGAGCTCGGCGTTGCGCTGGAACGCCCCGCGGGTCCCGAACACGTCGACCTGGACCGAGTGGTCGATGACTAGCTCGGCCGGCACGAGCGGGTTGATCTTCTCCGGATCGCCCCGCATCGCGCGCATCGCGTCGCGCATCGCGGCCAGGTCGACCACGGCGGGCACGCCGGTGAAGTCCTGCATGACCACACGCGCCGGCGTGAACGCGATCTCCTTGCTCGGCTCCTCAGCGGCGTTCCACGTCGCGAGCGCCTCGATGTCCTGTGCGCGGATCGTCTCGCCATCCTCGTTTCGCAGCAGGTTCTCGAGCAGAATCTTCAGCGAGAACGGGAGCCGCGCAATGTCGTACTTGGTCTGGAGCGCATCGAGGCGAAAGATCTCGTAGCTGCGCTCACCCACCCGCAGGGGGGCTTTGGCGTCGAAGCTGTTCGGTGTCACGTTTCAAGGTCTCCTGTTTCAAAAGGCGTTGCTTCTTACTGTAAATGGGAGCCTCCTACGCCCGTCTTAGGGACGTCTTCGCCTCGGCTTCGAGCGCGGGTCGATTCTTCTCCGCGATGAGATCCGCCCTCGTTCTCCAGGAGGCCGCAGTGAGAAGAATCAGCCGCGCGATGCTCGGCGTCGCGATCGGGACCGCCGGCGTGCTGCTCGCGGCCGGCGCCTACGCCGAAGCCCACCGCGCCCCCGATCAGCCATGAGCGCTCCTACGTTGCTCTCACCTAGACGCCGGATGCTGGCGCGATGAGCTCTGACTCGCTGTCGTATCCAGCGCCCGCGCCGGCCTCGGTTCGCGCCCGCCGCCGCATCACCGTGCGCGGGCTGCGCCTGTTCGCGGCGCCCGAGTTGATCGGGCTGGCCGTCCTGGCCGGTGTCCTCAACCTCTGGGGCCTCAGCATCAACGGCTGGGCCAACACGTACTACAGCGCCGCCGTTCGCTCGATGAGCTCGAGCTGGCACAACTTCCTCTACGCCGCGATGGACCCGAGCGGCCTGATGACCGTCGACAAGCCGCCGCTCAGCCTGTGGGTGCAGGCGCTGTCGGTACGCGTCTTCGGCTATCACCCGCTGAGCCTGCTCATCCCGCAGGCGCTCATGGGCATCGTCGCCGTCGTCCTGGTCTATGACCTCGTGCGCCGCCGCTTCGGTCGCGCCGCGGGCTTCGTCGGCGGGCTGACCCTGGCGCTCACGCCGGTCGCCGTTGCCGTCTCCCGGCACAACAATCCCGACGAGCTGCTCGTCCTCTGCTGCGTTGCTGCGCTCTGGTTCTTCATGCGTGCGCTGGACACCGGGCGGACGCGATGGCTGGTGTTGAGCGGGATTGCCGTCGGTCTCGGGTTCGAGACCAAGATGGGCGTGGCCCTGATGATCGTCCCGGGCATGGTCGCCGCGTGGATATGGACCCAGCGGGGCGTCAGCGGGCGTGGCAAGCTCGCCTCTCTGCGTCAGCTGCTCGCCGGCGGGGTGGCGCTCGTCGTCGCCGGCGGCTTCTGGCCGCTGCTCGTTACCTTGACGCCGGCGTCCGCACGGCCATGGATCTCCGGCACGTCGGACAACAGCATCTGGTCGCTGATCTTCGGCTACAACGGACTCGGCCGGGTGGCCGGGCAGACCGGCGGCCCCGGTGGCGCCGGCGGCGCCGGCGGGTTTGCCGGGCCGCCCGGCGGTGGCGGCGGTGGCGGCGGTTCGCTGTTCGGGGGCGCCACCGGCCCGTTCCGGCTGCTCCAGTCCGGTCTCGGTGATCAGGCGGGGTGGCTGCTCGGCTTCGCGGTGGTGGCGGGCCTGGCGCTGGTCGTGCTCACACGTCTGCGCCGGCGCGACCCCCGGACAGGTTGGCTCATCGCCGTCGGCGGCGCCTTCCTGACCACCGCCGTCGTGTTCAGCTTCGCCGGCGGCATCTTCCATCCCTACTACGTGTCGCTGCTGGCGCCGTTCACGGCGGCGCTCGTCGGTGCCGGCGCCGGGCTGGCGCTTCCCGGGCGCGCAGGCGCCGGCCTGCCGGCACGCTCGGCCGCCCTGGTGGGCGCGCTGGCCATCGCAGGCGGCGCGATCACCGAACTTGTCGTCCTCGGCAACCTGAACGGATCGCTGTCCTGGGCTGTGCCGGTCGTCGTCGTGGCCGCCCTGGCCGCGATCGCGACGCTGGCGCCGCGCATCGGCTCGCGAGTGCGTCTCGTCGTCATTGCGCTCGCGCTGGCCGCGCTGCTGGCCGCGCCGGCCACTTGGGCGGCGGAGACGCTCGGCCACGCCAGCAGCGGGACGTTCCCGACCGGTGGGCCTGCCAGCGCTTCCATGGCTGCTGGTCCAGGCGGCGGTGGCGGATCTGCGCGCGCGGGGTTCGGCGCCGGCCGTGGGGCCGGGGCTTTCCCGGGCGCGCCGGGTGCTGCCGGAGCCTTCCCCGGGCCGCCGGGCGGATTCGCCGGCGGCGCCGGTGGCGGGCCGGGGCCCGCGAGTGCAGGCAGCGGCCCGGCCGCGATGGGCGCAGGCGGCGGCCCGTTCGGCGCCGGCAGCTCGACCCTCACCGCAGCGGTTAAGTACGCCAAGGCCCACGGTGGCGGCACGATCGGCGTGTCGAGCCAGAGCAGCGCCGCGAGCGCGATCGTCTCGAGCAACGCGAAGGTCGCCGGCCTCGGCGGGTTCTCCGGACGTGAGAGCTCGGTCACGGCCGCGTGGATCGCGTCCGAGGTGCGCGCGGGCCACTTACGGTGGATACTTGCCGAGGGGCAATCGCGGTTCCGCCTCTCCGGCGATACACGGACCGGAAGTCAGTCGGCGCTTGCGATCGTCGAGAAGACATGCCCGGCGGTCACGTTCACGACGAGCAATGGAACAAAAGTGACGATGTACGACTGTCAAGGCCGCGCAAGCGCGATCCTGAACGCTTCGAGTCATAGCGGAAGCTGAGCTCTGATGGTCAAGTTTCAGGACCGAGTGCCCGATGCGTACTTGATGCGTCTGTTCAAGCGGGTAGCGCTGATCGCGTCGGCATGCCTTGGTGTCGTCGCCCCGTCGGCCATGGCCGACACGGTCCAGAGTTCGAACTGGGCCGGCTACGCGGTGCACCGCGCCGGCGTTCGCTTCACCAAGGTGCTCGCCGCTTGGCGCCAGCCCCGGGTGTCGTGCGTGCGCGGCCAGCGGAGCTTCTCCGCGGTCTGGGTCGGCCTCGGCGGCTACAGCGAGAGCTCCAACGCGCTCGAGCAGATCGGCTCGGAGGTCGACTGCTCAACGGCCGGGGGCGTCTCCTCGAGCGTCTGGTACGAGCTCGTGCCGGCCGCCTCACAGCCGATCCGGATGCACGTCCGGCCGGGCGACGCGCTGGTCGCCTCGGTCGTGGTCGTCGGCCATCGCGTGTCGGTCGTCCTGTCGGACACCACGACGCACCACACGTTCCGCAAGACCCTTCACCCCTCCGCGGTCGACACCTCATCGGCGGAATGGATCGTCGAGGCGCCGTCGGAGTGCGCCAGCAACAACAGCTGCGAGACGCTGCCGTTGGCCAACTTCGGCACGACCACGCTGTCGCTGGCCAGCGCGCAGGCCGCCGGCGGACACACGGGCTCCATCTCCGACGGGTCCTGGGACAGCA
>JBJMLD010000148.1:0-5418 GCA_045805545.1 Solirubrobacteraceae bacterium
ATGTCCCGCACGACGCGCGCGCGTACGCCATCGGCAATCAGCTTGGTGCCGTCGGTGACAGTGATCACCTGCCGCTCGATCTTGCCGGTCGCCATGTCGCTCACCCGGTAGACCCATCGGCTACCGACGCTCATCGGCCACCGCGGATTGTTGATGCGAGCGCTGAAGTCCGCAGGGTTGAGCTTGACCGGATCGCTGCCGCGCGGCAACGGAGAATCCCCGGGTGCCGCCCGGCCAGAGGCTGCGCTGGCCGGACCGACAAGCATCACGGCGGAGACGACGGCGGGAAGTATTCGCATCGTGCGCATCCGACTGTTCCTCCTTCGAGGTGCGTTCTCAACACGAACATCCTCACCCCCTCACATGAACTCGCGATGACACCGCAGACCAAGCCGATCTCGCGGTCGCTCATTCCGGGATTTCGCGGTTGGAGTAGTACGGGCGCCAGAACGAGAACTCTTTGGCCAGCCAGTGCTGTAGGGCGCGGTAGAGCGTGGTGTAGTCGCCGCGCTCGTAGGCGGCGGGCGTCACCCACCAGCTGACGTCAACGTCGTGGTCGAGGAGCGCCGCCGTGAGCTCGGTGCGGCGGCCGAGCGGTGAGAGGTAGCAGCACCCGAGATAGCGTCCGCTGGTGTCGTAGACCGCATACGCGTATGAGTAGCCCCCTCGGAATTCGAGCTCGTGCCAGACGATGTCTACGAAGTTGAACTCCTCGGTCACAGGCTCGGTCGGCCAGCCGCCGCCACGGGTGCGGGCGATCAGGTCGATGCTCGCGTTGATGCCGCGGACGTCCTCGGCGAGGTCGGCGCGTGAGATCGCCCGCGCCTCAAGATGCTCGAAGCGCAGAGTCCTCGGCGCCTCGAATCCCGTCGGCAGGGCTAGCTTCTTGGTGAACTGCTGGAGGTTGATGGCGTTGTTCATCGGTTCGTTTCGTAGGTTGAGTACCGAGGTGTTCTGGTTCGTCTCGTCACGTCCTCCCTTGCTCGAGCTTTCAACGCTGGGTGCGGTTCCGGCGAGTCGCGAGCTCGCAGCCACTCGGTAGTTTCAGACGGGCGCGGGAGCTGGCGAGTTGCCGCCGCCCGCACACTCTCCCGATCCCCAGCGCCCACGTCGATTCCCTTCGAGGTTATTGGGTCAGGTTCGCGTACCCGAGGCCCTGCGGTGCTACGAGGACGGCGGTTGACGCCGGCACGCACGATCGGCCGCTGAGCTGATCACGGTGCTAGATCGTCCGGAGGCGCTTCAACGCGCTCAAACCAGCCGCCTGCGGGATTTGTGCAATTGCAAGAACTTTCTCCGCGCGCTGGGCGCCGTCCGCTACCGTCGGCTGCGGGGACGATTCTGCATCTTCTAATAAGTGGGGTTGGAATGGCCTACGAGCTGCAGCTCAAACAGAGTCAGGACAAAGTCAAGATCCGCAGCCCGTGGGCTGCGGCCTTGCTGCCGATCATCACGCTCGGCATCTACCACATCGTGTGGTGGTACCGCATCAACGCGGAGCTCCGTGATTACGGAAAGGCCAAAGGCTATGACCTTGGGCAGAACCCAAGGAACTCCACGTTGGCGTTGTTCCCCGGGGCGTTAATCATCGTTCCGGCACTGATGACGTACTGGAATGGAACCAAGCGTGTGCAAGGCGCCGCCCGTGTTGGCGGTCAGGAGCCGATCAGCGGCTGGATTGCGCTCATCCTGTACCTGCTCCTCGCCCCCGGTTTTTGGGCCTACATGCAGGTCTCGCTGAACAATTTGTGGCGGGTCGAAGCCGACCTTCTCCCAGGTCAGGAGCCGTTGCCCGAACAGCCGGACCCGATGCCTCCGCCAGCGCCGACGGCACCGTGACCGACGCGGATTGATCCCTGGCGCGCAACATCGGCTGCGCCGGCGTCGTTTGAGACGACTGCCTGCGGCTTTCGCATCGGTCTGTGACTAGGCTGGATCCAAAGCTTTGGTCCAGCCGGGAAATGGCGGGCCGACCCCGCTGACCTGAAAGGACCGTCTGATGCGAGCGCTGCAGTTCTCCGAATACGGGAGTCCGGACGTCCTTGCGTGGGGAGATGCGCCTGAGCCGCACGCGGCGTCGGGGCAGATCCGGATCGCGGTGCGGGCCGCCAGTGTGAACCCGATCGACTGGAAGATGCTCGTCGGGGCTCTCTCCGGTGGCCAGCCGTTGACCGGAAAGGGTTACCTCGGATATGACGCTGCGGGCGTGGTGGACGAGGTCGGCGAGGGAGCCACCGGAGTATCGGTGGGGGATGAAGTGTTCGGCCTGGGCCACAACACTCATGCGGAGTACGCGGTGCTAAGTGCCTGGGCCGTGAAGCCGTCGTCGATCGATTGGGCGGTGGCGGCCGCAGCCGGCGTGGCCGGTGAGACGAGTGAACGTGCTCTTCGCCTGCTCGGGGTCGAGGCCGGCGGGACGATCTTCATCGATGGTGGCGCGGGTGGTGTTGGGGCGGTTGCGATACAGATGGCGGTCGCCCGCGGAGCGCGCGTGATCGCTTCCGCGAGCGAGGCCAACCATGACTATCTTCGGGAGATCGGCGCGATGCCCGTCGTGTACGGCGCAGGGGTGGGCGAACGCGTCCGGGCCGCTGCCGGCGGCCAGGTCGATGCCGTGTTCGACGTCGCGGGCAAGACCCCGGTCGAGGAGCTCGTCGACCTAGTATCCGAGCCGGCCCAGGTCCTGAGCATTTCCAACTTCGCCGCCGGTCAAGCCGGAGCCCAGCTGACCGGCGGCGAGGGGGACAGCAGGCCGATGGAGGCGTTGGCGGAGGTCGCCGACCTGACGGCACAGAACAAGCTGGTGATCAGGGTTCAGACATTCCCGTTCGACCGCGCCGCCGAGGCCTACGGCATCAGCCAGGCCGGCCACGTCCGGGGAAAGCTGGTCCTGATCCCCTGACCGCGGCAGGCAGGGCCGTTCGCCGCCCGGACCAGCGCGTCCTGTTCGCGCAAGGCGGCAGCCAATAGTGTTGATCGTAGGTGGCGCGACCTGTGTAGCTTGGGCGGCGAGGATCGCATCACCCATAGACCGAAGCAGTTCCCGCGCCGACCGCGATTCGCGTCACGCACGGGGCCTAGGCTGGATACAGGAGGTCGGATATGACGCACCGCAAACTGGTCGCTGAAGCTCTTGGGACGGCTCTGCTGGTGTTCGTTGGCGTGGGTGTCGCCACGCTCAGCTTCGGCTTCAAGCTCGCCGGATCGTCTGTCTCCGCAGGAGTCGTCGCGACCGCGCTTGCCTTCGGCTTCGTATTGCTCGCCCTTGCTTACACGCTCGGCCCAATTTCCGGCGCCAACGTCAACCCGGCGGTGACCCTTGGCTTTGTGGCCTCAGGTCGCATGTCGCTCAGGGAGGGAGCTCAATACTGGGTGGCACAGTTCATAGGAGCGATGCTCGGTGCGTTCGCGCTGTGGGCGATCTTCTCTGGGGCGCCGGGGTACTCTCGGTCCTCTGTCGGCCTTGGCGCGAACGGCTGGGGGCCCAAAGTGTCGATGATCGGAATCGGCGCCGGCGGAGCGTTCGCGACCGAGGTCGTGCTGACTTTCATCTTCGTGATGGTGGTTCTGGTGGCGACGAGCCGAGTTGGTTCACCCGGACCCGCGGGTCTTGCGATTGGCATCGCTCTGACGATCGTGCATTTGATCGGCATTCCCCTCACCGGGACATCGGTCAATCCCGCCAGAAGCCTGGCGCCGGCAATCATCGTCGGACACAAGGCGCTGTCGCAGGTGTGGCTGTTCATTGTGGCCCCACTCGTGGGCGGTGCGCTGGCAGCACTTGTGTACCGATACTTGGTCCCCTCGGAACCGGTCGCCGTTCCCTCCGCGATCGCCGAGGGCGACGTGGAGCGCACTACAGGGACCCCATAGCGTCGACGGACTAACGCCGCTCGCGGCGCGACGTAGAGCCGGGAGGCGCGGTAGGCTGGCTTGCGTAGGAAGCACTTGGACCGTTTTCGAGAGGGGCTGCGAGGTGTTTTCCCTGTGGGCGTGGAGGTTTGGTTTGGTGCGCGTGAACGTGCGCGCGCGACGAACGGCGCTGTTGGCCATGCTGGTGTTCGCGGCTTTGCCGGCCGGCTCCGCGCTCGCGGACACGACAATCGGCCAGGTCGGCGCTACGGATGTCATCGCCTGCGGCAGCCCAGCGGTGTTCGCCGATACGAACTATGTGGTGCCGGCCGGAGGCGGGTTCATCACGAGCTTCTCGTTTCAGTCGGAATCGGGAAATGCAGGTAATCAGTTCGATTTCCTGGTTCTGCGGCCGACCGGGGGAGGCGCCTACCAGGTGATCGGCAAGACTGGGCCGGTCACGCTGGCCGGAACCGGCGGGATCGAGACGTTTTCTCCCCCGGCCCCGATCGCGGTCCGGGGCGGCGACATCCTCGGCTGGTGGTCTGGCGCGCCGAACGTCGTCAGTCATTGCCTTAGGGGCGCCCCCGACGGCACCGGCGGTGCGATCGGTGCGGATCAAGCGTCCGATCCACGTCTGAGCGACTCGCTTTCCCTCTCCGGCACTCCACAGTTGGCGCAATTCGACATCAATGAGTCGGCGAACCTGGCGCCACCGATACCTACGAGGACGGATGAGTGCAAGAACGGAGGCTGGCAGAGCCTCATCGACAACAAAGGGCAGCGGTTCAAGAACCAGGGCGACTGCGTGAGCTACGTCGCCACGGGTGGGAAGAACCCCGCCAAAGGCTGATAGCTCTCAACAGACCGGCGAGCAGGCCCTTTGGTCCGGAATTTCTCTAGCGAGCTGGTCCTGTACTCGGGCCAGCGAGGACTCTAGTTTGCTCCACATGGCCACAACGTCCGTTTCCTCATTCGACGACCTCTACGGGCAAAGGCTCGGCTGAGCGTGTCCTCCGATCCGACGGCCCGCTCGTTCGCCGCGCTCTACGCGTGCTTCAACGCGAGGGACATCGATTGTGTACTCGCCCGCCTGACTCCCGATGTCCAATGGCCAAACGGCTGGGAGGGCGGCTACGTGTGCGGTCATGACGCGGTCCGCGACTACTGGACGCGGCAGTGGAGCGAGATCGACCCTACCGTCACCCCTCAGGCGGTGTCGAAACTGCCCGACGGGCGCATCGACGTCGAGGTTCATCAGGTAGTCAGGAATGCAGCGGGGTCGCTACTCGACGAGCGAATAGTGCACCACGTCTACCGGCTGCGCGGCGAGCAGATCGAGCACATGGAAATCCGCGACTAGATCGCGCGTCCTCGCTGGAAGCGAGACCCCGGGACATCAGCGGGGAGGTCGGGACAACGTTCGAACCCTCAAGCTCTCGCGAAGCAGCTCGATCGCTTGCTGACTCTCCTGGTTGACCCGGCCCAGCACGCACGCCTCGTGAAGGCCCGACCTCGACGCAATTGAGGGAGCCATAGTGCGGGTGGTCGGAGGGTGGTGTCAAG
>JBJMLD010000149.1:0-17746 GCA_045805545.1 Solirubrobacteraceae bacterium
GCCGTCAGCTTCACCTCATGACCGGCGGCCTGCAGCGCGCCTACCACGTTTGACCCGAACAGCAGGTCGGGAATGAAGGCCACGACGCGCGCCACGGCGCTACTGGGCTCGGAGCCGCTGATACTCCTCGCGCACGGACTCGGTGCGGCCCCACAGCTGATGGACCTCGGCGCGACCGGTGCGGACCTCACGCACGGCGATCTCGCCGCCGATCTCGGCATCGTCGAGCAGCATCAGTGCAACGTGCACGGCCGGCACCGAGGCGGCGTGGCCGAAGCGGTGCGCGATCAGCAGCCGCCAGTGCCAGTCGTTCTTCGAATACGGCTGTGCGTTGCAGGTCACCAGCAGCACCGCGGCGTCGACGTAGCGGCGCTCGTCGAAGATGCGCAGGTCGAGCTCGAGGTCGGTCCAGTCGTCGGGCAGCGACTCGATGACGCGATCAAACGTTTCCGCGAATTTCATCCGAAGAACTGTTGGTAGAGGAGGAACACGTTCAGGGCCGTGATGAGCGCCGCCGCGGCCCACGCGAGTACGGTCGTGAGCGGCCGGTTGACATGCGCGCCCATGACATCGCGGCGACTGGTGAAGACGACAAGGGGCACGAGGGCAAAGGGTATCCCGAAGGACAGCACGACCTGGCTCAGCACGAGCGCGGTGGTCGGGCTAACCCCGATCGCAAGCACGATCAGGGCTGGAACCATCGTGACGGCCCGCCGCACCAGCAGCGGGACGCGGATGTTGACGAAGCCGGCCATCACGATCTGGCCCGCATACGTCCCGACGCTCGATGAGGACGCTCCTGACGCGAGCAGCGCCACCGCGAAGGCCAGCGCGGCGCCACCGCCGACCAGGCGGCCGAACTCGGCGTGGGCGCTCTGGATCGAGTTCAGGCCATGTAGCTCCGGCGTATGGAACAGCTTGGCCGCCACGGCCAGCATGGCCAGATTGATGATGCCGGCCAGGGCGAGCGCGATGATCACGTCGAGCCGCTCGAAGCGCAGTACGACGCGCCGCTCCGCATCGTTGCGAGCCGGCATGCGTCCGTTGGTCAACGCCGAGTGCAGGTAGATGGCGTGCGGCATCACGGTCGCGCCGATGATGCCGACGGCGAGGTAGATGTAGCCGGTGCCGTGGATGCCCGGGATCAGCCCGGTCAAAGACGCGTGGACCGAAGGCCCTATCTTGAGCGTCTCGTACAGGAACCCGGCGAGGACGATGGCGAGCAGCGCCGTGATCGCCAGCTCGAAGCGCCGCACACCGCGGCGCTGCAGCTCGAGGATGGCGAAGGCGATCACTCCGGTCATCAGCCCGGCCGTGAACAGCGGCACGCCGAAGAGCAGGTTGAGCCCGAGCGCGGCGCCGAGGAACTCGGCGATGTCGGTCGACATCGCCATAACCTCGGCCTGGATCCACAGCCCCAGCCGGGCGCCGCGCGGGAAGCGCTCGCGGCAGAGCTGCGGCAGGTTGCGATCGGTCGCGATGCCGAGCTTGGCCGACAGGTACTGGATCAGCATGGCCATCGCGTTGGCCAGCAGCACGACCCAGAGCAACGAGTAGCCGTATTTGGCCCCGCCCGCGATGTTGGTGGCGAAGTTGCCGGGATCGACGTAGGCGACCGCGGCCACGAAGGCCGGGCCGAGCATGGTCAATGTCGCGCGCAGGCGGCCGCGCTGCAGGAGGCGCTCGACCGGACTCGGCGCCGCGATGACCTCGGGCAGCGCGATCGATTGACCATCGGCCGTCGCGCCGGCCGGGACCCTAGTGAGCGGCGGCGGGCTCACGGCACAACCTCCACGCGCATGGCGCGCGCCAGCGCGCCACCGAGGACATGGACGTCGTCGCCGAAGCGAACGAACAACGGGCCGTCGAAAGGCTGCTTCTCGACCACGTCGAACGTGTCGCCGGGAGCGATCCCGCGCTCAGCCAGGAAGCGCAGCATGTCGGGATCCGAGTCGGACACGCGCGTGAACCTGCCGGTGGCACCCGGCTCGAGATCCTGGAGACAGTCGGTCGGCGTCTCGTCGATCGTCAGATCGCGCGAGGGGATCGGGTCGCCGTGGGGATCGTGGGTCGGATCGCCGAGCTTGGCTGCGATCAGCTCCTCGAGCTCCTCGGAGAGCACGTGCTCCAGCACCTCGGCCTCCTTGTGCACCCGGTCCCACGGTACGCCGAGGTTCTGCACGAGGTAGAGCTCGAGCAGGCGGTGATGGCGCATGACTTCGAGCGCGACGCGCCGACCATCGTCGGTCAGCGCTACGCCCCGGTACGGCTCGTGCTCGACCAGGCCCAGTTCGCCCAGGCGCTTCACCATGCCCGAGGCCGACGCCGCGGTGACGCCGAGCCGCTCGGCGAGCGCGTTCGTGCTCACCGCCTCGCCCGCGCGCCGCTCGAGCGCGTAGATCGCTTTGGCGTAGTCCTCGATGGCCGAGGACACGGTGAGGGTTTGCTGGTGTGCCATGACGGAGATTATGGTAGGCCTAAATTATAGTTTCGGCAAGTCTGGCCGAAGGTTGAGCGCAGCTATCCTGTTGATGGATTGATCATGAGCACGGTGCAGACGATCCAGTCGGACTATCGGACGCTTACCGAGGCGTGCGGCGTCCTCGACCGCTCCGAGCGCGGCAAGCTGGCGCTTCGCGGCGCTGAGGCGAAGTCGTTTCTCCAGGGCCAGGTGAGTAACGACGTCGAGTCGCTCTCCCCCGGCTCCGGTTGCTACGCGGCGTTTCTCACGCCGAAGGGCAAGATGCTCGGCGACCTGCGCATCCTCGACACCGGCGAGGAGCTGCTGCTCGACACCGAGCGCCTGGCGCTCCAGGGGCTGTTCAACATGATCCGCCGGTTCAGCATCGGCTACCAGGTGGAACTGGAGAAGCGGACGATGGAGTCCGGCTTGCTGTCGCTGATCGGGCCTGACGCTGTTCGCGTGGCGGGGGTTGAGTCATTGGCCGATGTGGAGCACGCCCACGCGATGATCTCGCTCGGCGGGGTCCCGGCGCGCGCGATCCGGACTGATGTGGGCGTCGACCTGCTGTGCGTTGCCGGCGACACGGCCGAGTTGCTTGGCGCGGTCTCTGCGGCCGGCGCGGTACCGGTGTCCGAGGAGGCGGCCGAGTGCCTGCGCATCGAGCACGGGCGCCCGCGCTACGGGATCGACCTCGACGACACCGTGATCCCGCAGGAGGCCGGGTTGAACGCGCGCGCCGTGTCGTTCAGCAAGGGGTGCTACGTCGGCCAGGAGACCGTGGCCCGCCTGCACTATCGGGGTAAGCCGAACCGGCACCTGCGCGGGCTGCGGCTCTCAGACGAGGTCGGCCGCGGTGAAGAGCTCGAGTTCGAGGGCCGAGGCGTCGGGCGCGTCACCAGCACCGCGGTATCGCCACGCTTCGGCGCGATCGGGCTCGGCTTCGTGCGCCGCACGGCGCCGCCAGGCTCGACCGTGAGCGTCGGCCCGGCCGGTGTCGCCGCCGAGGTCGTCGAGCTCCCCTTCGCCTGAAGCCGGCGGGAGCGTCTCCGTTATAAAGCGGCTCGCCGCATGTGGGGCGCTCGCTGGCTCGAGCGCGAGCTGTGGCGTGTCCGGGTGCGACGCCAGGTAGTTACCGACGATCCGGATCTCGTCCACCTCGCCCGGCGGCACGTGAGCGCCGAGTCCGTGTTGGCGCCCGCCGCGCCGTAGGGCCGTTTCGGTTCGCGCGATGAGCTCGTCCGCCGGTGTGGCTCTAGTAACCGGGCCCCAGTCGACGATCCGGCCCCCGACGAGCCAGAACGCGTCGCCGCGCGGGCGCGTGGGATGGGCGGCTACTACAACCCGGGGGCGAGCGTGCGTCGCCTCGAGCATCCCCTCGAGCCCGTCCAGGATCTTGCGCAGCCGCCCGGCGCGGCGGCGCAGCCACTCGGCTCGCTCGTAGCGCTGCATTTTCGCCGCCGAGCGCATCTGCTCGTTGACGTGGGCCAGCAGCTTCTGCGCCGGCGTAGTGCCGCCGCCCAGGAAGGCGGCCAGCGCCTGGTCGAGGCGGCGGCGGTAGAGGTTCGGATCGAGGTCGCCCAAGCACGGAGACAGGCAGCGCCCCATTTGCCCGTAGGCGGACGGATGCTCGCGAGTCGGCAGCTTGCGGCCGCAATGACGTAGGCCGAACAGGCTGTCCAGCTGCTCGACCAGCTCCACGGCGAGCTTTCTGTTGTGGACGGGCCCGATCGTGACGGCGTGCCCGGCGGCAGGTTCAGCCGCCACCTCGAGGATTGGGAACGCGATGTCGAGTCGGCAGCGGATGTACACGAGACGCTCGTTGCGCGGGCGCAGCCGGACGTTCCCGGGTGGGCGCAGCTGCTTGATCAACCGGTTCTCCAGCACGAGCGCGCCGAGCTCGGATGCCGTCGCTTCGTAGTCGACGATCGCCGCGTGCGCGGTCCAGTCCTCGCGCGTGTTCGAGGGAGCGAAGTGAGCGCGCGCCCGGCTGCGGATCGAGATCGACTTGCCGACGTACAGCGCCTTCCCAGCGCTGTCGCGGAACAGGTAGACCCCGGGATCCTTCGGCAACTCGCCGAACTCGAGCTGGGGCAGGCGGCTGCGGAGGTCCACGTGGCCGAGGCGCCCGGGCGCGCGCGGCGGCCGCGGCCGGCTCGGCCGCCGGGGCCTGAGCAGCTTGAGCGCATCCGCGATCGTGGTGGCGTTTGCGCACAGCCGCGGGAACAGGGCGCAGAGCACCCGGGCGCACGTCTCGGCGTCAGCCAGAGCCCGATGCGCGACTCGCACCTCGATCCCCAGCGCGTCGGCCAGCGCCGTGAGGCCGCGCTGGCGCTGCAGGGGCAGCATGGTTCGGGCCAGGCCGGCCGTGCAGATGACCGGGGGGTTCGTCCACTCGAGCCCGGTCCGCTCGAACGCCTGGCGCAGCACGCGCCGGTCAAATGGAGCGTTGTGGGCGACCATCACGCGGTGCTTGAGCTGACGCGCGAGCTCAGGGAGGACGGCTTCCGCCCCCGGCGCCTCGTCCACCATCTGCTGGGTGATGCCGGTGAAGCGCTGGATCCCGCGGCGCAGCGGCATGTTCGTGCGCACGAGCGAGTCCCAGCGATCGTGCAGCTCGCCGCCACCGACGAGTACCGCGCCGACCTCGGTCAGCTCGCAGGCGTCCCCGGACAGGCCGTTGGTCTCGGTGTCCACGGCGAGGAACTCGGACGTCGCGATCGGTTGCTCGAGCAGTTCCAAGACTCGCGTGATACGCCTCGCCCCGGACGGCAAGAACCGCAGCTTGCAGAGAACCTGTGATAGCCGACCGCCGCGGGGGGTAGCATCGGGCTCATCCAAGGGAAGGAGTCACCTGTGCCCGCCGTCGCCCATAACCCGGATAAGGCTCGCGAGCTCGAGGCTGACGAGCAGCGCGCATGGACTGCATACAGCGAGCGGCTACGTGACCTCAGCGGCGAGGAGTACGAGTCCGCCGAAGAGGAGTCCTGGACCAAGCTGCAGGGCGAGCTCCGTCGCCTCGACCGCCGTCGCCGCACGCTGAACCAGACTGGTTCCTAGACAACCTCCCGGGACCGAGGTACTTACGCACCACGTTCCGGTCGGCTAGGGTTCTCGCACTTCGGAGAGGAGACCAGAGCCGAGCATGCGCAGGTTGTCGTTCGGGATTCTCGCGGTCACGGCCCTAGCCGCGTCCGGATGTGGCGGCGGCACGACTTTCGCCAACAAACCCCGGCCGCCTGCCCCGGTGAACCTCACCGTCTACGTGAGCAACTCGCGCGTGTCCGTCTCCCCAACCTCGGTCGGCGCCGGCCCGGTCGTCTTCATCGTCACCAACTCGGCCGACCAGACCGAGTCGATCACCATCCAGACCAGCGACGGCGTCCACCTCGCCTCCACCGGCCCGGTCAACCCCCAGTCGACCGCCCAGGTCACGGTCGACTTCCGCGACCCCGGCACCTACACAGTCAACGCCGGCCGGACGGGCGGCTCCACCCAGGCCTCCCAGCACCAGCCAAGCACGATCGCGGCCGCGACCATCCGCATCGGCAAGCAGCGGCCCAGCGCTTCGGATCAGCTGTTGCAGCCTTAGGGTGGCGTCTGGACATCCGCCCGGGCACGCCCCGGCGTCCTCTGGGCATCCGCCCGGCCATGCCCCGCTTCGCGGCGTTGTCCGGCTGTTGCCGCCGCGGGGCGCTGTTGTCCTTGATCGGCTCGGCGCCGCTCCGCGAGGCAAGCCGGACGGATGCGCCAGCCACCCGATCGCCCTTGCCGGCCACGGCCGTGGCCAGCTACGGCCCGCCCGCCCCGGCCAGTTGCGACCCGCCGCCCGCCCGCTCGGCACCCCGAGAACCGTACGGTACGGTACGCGGACGATCAACGCGGGCAAAAAAGTGAACAATCTCGGCCGCCGAGAACAGTTGGGGGCGGAAATTGCCCGTGGCGGGACATTTCTCCCCCGAGCTACGCGGCCGCCCGCGATTTGTTCGATTATTCGCGGCTTGGGGGCACCCGCCTGGCGCCACGCCACAGTTACCCTTGCGCAATCAAAGCTTGCGTGCAATACTTGCATGCGTGCAAGTAAGTAGTGAAGGGGAGATTGCTCAGACTGAGGCCGCCGGCACCGCGACCGCGGCGCCACCCGAGGCCGCCGTCGCGCAATCCACCGCCGCCCCGGCGCCACCATCCACCCTCGCCGCCGACCTCTACGCGTTCATCGTGTTCGTGCACAAGCACTGCAACTCGGACCTGTTCGAGGCCGTCGGGGCGCTCGAGCTGACGCTGACGCAGATCAAGCTGCTGCACCACCTGGAGGATCAGTCCCGCGAGCTGACGCTCAAGGAGGCGGCCGATCTCGTGCTGATCAGCCTGCCGGCGGCGAGCCGGACGGTGGAGGACCTGGTGCGCCGCGGGTTCGTGGAGCGCCGTGAGGACTCGGACGACCGCCGGATGAAGCGCGTGACGCTCACCCCCAGCGGCCGCTCGGTGATCCGCCGCCTCAACGCTGCCCGCCTCAACGGCCTCGAGCAGTTCACCCAGACCTTGAACGATGTCGAGCGACTCGACCTGTCAGCAGCTCTCAAGACGCTGCTGAAGCGCACCGAAGTCGCCGCCTGCCGACTGGAAGGACCGACTCTTGACTGATCGCCTGGCCGCCAACCGCCATCGCTTCATCACCGAGGAGAACAGCCGCTGGTGGACGCTCGGCGCGATGTGCTTCGCGCTGTTCATGGTGATGCTCGACAACACCGTCGTGAACGTGTCGCTGCCGTCGATCCAGCGCGACCTCCACGCGACGCTGAGCGCGCTCGAGTGGACGGTGAACGCCTACACGCTGACGTTCGCCGTGCTGATGGTGACCGGCGGGCGGCTGGGCGACATCTTCGGCCGGCGCCGGATGTTCCTGTTCGGCGTGGTCGTGTTCGGGCTCTCGAGCGTGGTGCTCGGATTCGCCCCCAGCGACGGCGCGCTCGTCGGCTTCCGCGCGGTCCAGGGCATCGGCGCGGCGTTCATGATGCCCGCGACCCTGTCGATCATCACCCAGGCCTTCCCGCCACACCAGCGCGGTATGGCGATCGGCACGTGGGCCGGCGTGAGCGCCCTCGCCCTGGCCATCGGCCCGGTGGTCGGCGGCTTTCTCACCGAGCAGGTGAGCTGGCGGGCGATCTTCTTCATCAACCCGCCGATCGCCGTTATCGCTGTCGCGGTGACGCTGTTCGCCGCCCACGAGTCGCGCGACGAGACGGTCGGCAAGAGCGTCGACTATCTCGGCATCGGCGCGCTCACACTCGGTCTGACCGCGCTCGTGCTGGCACTCGTCGAGGGCAACGCCTGGCACTGGGGCTCGACCCGGATCATCGGGTTGTTCGGGGTGGCCATCGTCGGTCTGGCCGCGTTCGTCCAGATCGAGCGGCGCGTCAAGGCGCCGATGATCGACTTCACGTTCTTCCGCTCGCGGACCTCGCTGGGCGCAAACCTGGTCGGCTTCCTGGTCACGTTCGCGATGTTCGCCCAGTTCTTCTTCATCACGATCTACATGCAGAACATCCTGCATTACTCGCCGCTTCAGACCGGCGTGCGGTTCTTGCCCGCGACGCTCGTGATCATCGTCATGGGCCCGCTCGCCGGCCGTCTCACCGACAGGATCGGACCCCGGCCGCTGATGACGCTCGGGCTGGTGATCGTCAGCGCGGCCGTGTTCACGCAGTCGCGAATCACGATCCACAGTGGCTACGGCTTGCTGTTGCCGGGCTTCATCCTGATGGGCCTCGGCATGGGCCTCGTGATGTCCCCGATGAGCACGGCCGCAATGAACGCCGTGGACCGCACCAAGGCCGGCGCTGCATCCGGGGTGCTCTCGATGAGCCGGATGATCGGCAGCACGTTCGGCGTCGCCGTGATGGGCGCCCTCGTAGCCACGATCGGCCGTTCGAAGATCGACCAGCTCCTCCCCCACCTTCCGTCCGCAAGCCGTGCGGCGATCGCCAACGGCATCAGCAGCGGCGGCAGCCTCGGTGGGCATCACGCCACCGCGCAGGTCGTATCTGCCAGTCGCGAGGCGTTCGTGTCCGCGCTGGGCACTGGCCTGACGGTTGGCGCGGCGGCCGTCCTGATCGGGGCCGTTGTGGCCTGGGTTCTGGTCGAGTCCCGGCCCAAGCAGGCCGAGCCGGAGCTGGCGGCGCCGCAGCCGCGCGGCGAGCCCGAGCCGGCCGAGATCGCTGCCTGAGCCACACGCGCAGCCGGCGGCCGGCGCGGTAGAGAAGGACGCACCGTCTACCGGAGCATCCGGGGTACGATCCTCGGCCTGAAGTCGTAATTCGATCCAGGAAGGTGCATCCCGAGTGGCCGTCGATCTGAGCCAAGTCGCAACCGTCGAGACAGAGCCGGGCGAGCTCCCGCGCACGATGGCGGCGTGGGTAATCCGTGAGGAGCGCGAGGGCGAGCCGGTGGACGCCTTTCAGCTCGAGGAGATCGAGGTGCCCGAGCCCGGCGCGTTCGAGGTGATCGTCCGCGTGATGGCGGCCGGCGTGAACTTCAACAACGTGTGGGCTGCTCTCGGTCAGCCGGTCGGCGTCTGGCGCTACGGCGATCATCCGCAGTGGGGCCACCACATCGGCGGCTCCGATGCCTCGGGCATCGTCTGGAAGGTCGGCGAGGGCGTGACGCGCTGGAAGCCGGGCGATGAAGTTGTCATCCACTGCAACCAGGCCTCCTACGAGGACCCTGAGGTGCACGGGCTCGACCCGCTCGCCGCCCCGAGCCAGCAGATCTGGGGCTACGAGACGACTTGGGGGTCTTTCGCGCAGTTCTGCAAGGTCCAGGCCCAGCAGCTGCTGCACAAGCCCAAGCACCTCTCGTGGGAGGACTCGTCCGCCTACGGCCTGACGTACTTCACTGCGTACCGCATGCTGATCGACCGCTGCAACCTCCAGTCCGGTCACCGCGTGCTGATCTGGGGGGCGGCCGGCGGGCTCGGCGTGTTCGCCACCCAGCTGTGCAAGCTGACGGGCGCCGATGCCGTCGGTGTCGTCTCAAGTGAGGAGAAGGGCGAGCTGATCAAGCAGCTCGGTGCCGTCGACTACATCAACCGCAACGAATTTGCCGGGATGATGCGCCGCGGCGACGAGGACGCCGACCAGGAGAAGGCGCGCTTCAAGGAATCGCGCCGGTTCTGCAAGGAGGTCGAGCGGATCCTCGGCGGCGCTCCGGACATCGTGTTCGAGCACGTGGGCAAGGCGACGTTCCCGACCAGCGTGCTCTGCGTGCGGCCGTTCGGGAAGGTCGTGATCTGCGGCGCCACGTCCGGTTACCAGCTCGACTTCGACGTCCGCTACCTGTGGATGCGCCAGAAGGAGATCCTCGGCTCGCACTTCGCCAACGCCTGGGAGGCGACGAAGGCCAACGAGCTGATCGAGGAGTCAAAGATCCGCCCGGTCCTGTGGCAGACGATGCCGTTCGACAAGGTCGCCGAAGCGCACCAGCTGCTGCGCGACAACAAGCACCTGGGCAAGATCGCAATCCTCGTCGGCGCCACCGAGGAGGGTCAGGGCACGACGGCCGAGGGGCCGGGCGCGATCCGGGCGGAGGTCGGGGCGTAATGGGCGGCGTCGTCCACATCCCCTGGTACGCGACCGTCCTGCGCCAGGACCACCTGGCCGAGGCGATCGCCGGCGTCGCACCGATCGCCCTGCGCTACGGGGCGACCAAGTACCAGGTCCATCGCTCGCTGGATGACCGCTACAAGATCGTCCAGATGACGTGGTTCGAGGACAAGACGGACTGGTACCGGTATTGGGAGGGTCCAGAGATGATCGCCTTCCGCCGGCGCAACATGGGCCGCTACCAGATCCCGATCACCTATATCTGGCACGACGAGCTGGCCTCCGGCGAGCTCGGGCCCGAGGTCTCGCTCGAGTCGGCGCCCGAGCCGGAGCCCGAAGCCGAGCCGCAGGCCACCGTATAAGGCGATCCCCGAGCGCGTCAGCGCTGGGAGCGCAGGGCGAGGTCGAGCCAGAAGCGCTCGTCCGGGTCATCGAGCGCCGGTCCGAACAACTCGCGCAGCCGCGCCAGCCGATAGCGCGCCGTCTGCGGATGCACACCGAGGCGCTCGGCCATCGGCCCGATCCGGCCCTGCACGGCCAGCCACGAGCGCAGCGTCTCGGTCATCCTGTTGCGCGACCCGGGCGAGAGCCGCTCGAGCGGCGCGAGCCGCTGCGCGACCAGCTCGTGGGCGAGCCGGACATCGCTGCGCAGCATCAGCTCGCCCACCCGCTCGCGAGCCAGGATCAGCGACGGCCGGCCGTTGCCCAGCTCGAGCGCCGCTCTCGCGCGCGCAAAGCTGATCGCGGCGTCCGGCCAGTCGACGGTCGATCCCAGACCGGCGCTCGCCCCGGCCTCGATCGTCGCCCGCTCGATCTCGGCCACCCGCCCCGGCGCGTCCGGATCCGGGATCACCGCCACCGCGATCTCGCCGATCGTCTCGACGATGCTGCCCGGCGGCAGATGGAGCGGCCCGGGCCCGCGCTCGGCACCCGCGCCGACAGCGAGCACGGCCAAGGAGCGCGGCAGCGCCCATTCGGCCTCGAGCGCGGCCGCCTCGATCGCGGCGGGCTCGAGCGGGGGCTCGCGCACCAGGACCCGGACCAGACGCCGGCGCCGAAGCTCGGTCTCGCTCGCCGCGGCCGACTGCTCGAGCGCATGCCCGGCCGCCGATTCCGCCGAGAGGACGTCGATGTAGGCGAACAGCGATTCCGCCAGCAGGTACAGCGTCGCGGGCTCCAGGCCCGCCTGCACCCCAACGGCCGCAAACCGGCGCCAGGCGACGCGGGCCCCGACCCGGTAGGCGCTGAGCAGCGAGTCGAGGCTTCGCCCGGCGCGCATCTCGCCGCGGCCGAGCGCGTTGTAGACATCCGGCCGGGCCACCGGGCCAGACGCCGCGATCTCGGCCAGGAAGTGGTTCAGCGCCTCCTGCACGCCGGCCCTGATGCCGGCGCCAAAGCGCCCCTCGAGCGGCCGCTGGTAGGCCGGTACTGTCCGAACCGCGGCGATGATCTCATCGGTGACGTCGGGTAGAACCG
Organism: Solirubrobacteraceae bacterium; assembly: GCA_045805545.1. Classification (GTDB taxonomy): domain Bacteria; phylum Actinomycetota; class Thermoleophilia; order Solirubrobacterales; family Solirubrobacteraceae; genus Palsa-465. Next base: position 11,539 of record JBJMLD010000149.1, read on the forward strand.
GCCGCAGCACGTCCGCGATCGACACCGGAAGCTCATGCCATGGTTGATTGGCCATCTTGTAGTAAAGCTATGAATTCTCCGCCGCGCCTCGTCTCAAACATAAGAGAAGCTCAGCACTTTTCGCAGTAATCTTCGAGCCCCGATGTCTCGCGCCCACAAGATCGTCAATCTGATTGGTGTCCCCCTACCCCTGATAGGGCTGGTCGTAGCAGTTGTGCTGCTGTGGGACCGGGCGATTGGACCCCTGGAGCTTGGGCTGCTCGTGGGCTTCTACGTGATCACCTGCCTCGGGGTCACGCTCGGGTATCACCGCATGTTCACCCACCGGGCGTTTGAGTCCTCGCGGGCGTTCCGGGCCATCATCGCCGTGCTCGGGTCGATGGCGGTGCAGGGCTCGGTGATCACCTGGGTCGCCGATCACCGAAAGCACCACGCGTTCACCGATCAGGACGGCGATCCGCACTCTCCGCACCTCAGCGGGCCAGGCTTCTGGGGCGGGGTGAAGGGCCTGTGGCACGCGCACATGGGCTGGCTGTTCGAGTCGGTTGGAACCGCCGAGCGTGAGCGGTTCGCCGCCGACCTGGTCAAGGACCAGGTGATCCGCGCGGTCGACAAGCTGTTCTGGCTCTGGGTCGTGCTCAGCTTCGCAATTCCGGCAGCGCTCGGCTGGATCATCGGCGGCGGCGTCGGAAGCGCGCTCACCGCCGTCCTGTGGGGCGGGTTCGTGCGCGTGTTCCTGCTCCATCACGTGACCTGGTCGATCAACTCGGTGTGCCACTTCTTCGGGCGCAAGCGGTTCGACATCGAAGACGAGTCGCGCAATGTGTTCTGGCTCGCGCCGCTGTCGATGGGCGAGTCCTGGCACCACAACCACCACGCCTTCCCGACGTCGGCATTCCACGGGCTGCGCTTCTGGGAGCGCCTGGCCGATCCGACCGGCTTGCTGATTGCAATGCTCGAGAAACTCGGGCTCGTCTGGAACGTGGTGCGCGTCAGCCCCGAGCGCCAGCGCGCGAAGGCGCTGTCGCGACAGGCCGTGAGCGCGCAGAGCTAGCCGGGCGAACCTAGCCGGCGAGCCTAGCCGGATTCGAGTGGCGCCATCGTCAGGCCGGCGCCGTCGAGTTGATCCCAGTACACCTCGGCGTCCTCCCGCGGACCTGACCACACGATCGCGCAGCCGGCGTTGTGGATGCGATCCGCCAGCCGGTAGCCCTGGGCCAGGTTCACGCCGGGGATGACCGAGGACAGCGTCTCGGCGACGTGGTCGAAGGTGTTGAACTCATCGTTTAGTACCACGACCCGCCAGAGCCCGCCGACTCCGCTGCCGGGCCCGCCTAAGCGGGGCAGCTCGACCGTCTGCGACATCCCGATTCAGGATACCGGCGCGCTACCGGCCCGGGTAGATCGCTCCTCGCGCTTGCGCCAGTAGCGCTCGAGCCCGGCGTACATCTGCTCCGGCGGGGCGGCCTGTATGTAGGCCGGCGCGAGCTCCGCGGTCACGCCGGCCTCGAGCTCGCGCCGCAGGGCGGCGACAAACGTCTCCAGGTCCTGCTCGCGCGCCCGCTCGGCCCAATCGTTCAGTCGCGTCCCGACCTCGTCCAGCTGCGCTCCGACGTCCTCGCTGGCCCCGAAATGCGTCATCGCCAGCCGCTTCGGCGCCCAGCTCCGGATCAGCTCGAGCGACTCGTGCCAGGCCTCAACGTCGATGTCCGGCGGGGGCGTGGGCGGAAACGCGATCGCCTCGGGGATGATCCGGACCCCGCCCACGTCGCCGACGAACGCGGTGTCGCCGTATCGGAAGGAGACGTGGTGGGAGGCGTGACCCGGCGTGTAGGCAACCTCGAAGCGGTCGAACAGCGTCTCGCCGCCGCGCAAAATGTGAAGCGATGATTCGGGGACGGGCAGGAACTCGCCCCACAGGCGATCCATGTCCTCACCGTAGAGCCGGCGCGCGCTCTCGAGCAGCCGTGCCGGGTCGAGCATGTGCGGCGCGCCCCGCTCGTGGACGTAAACCTCGAGATCGGGCCACCGCTCGACCAGCGAGCCGCTGGCGCCGGCGTGATCGAGGTGGATGTGCGTGAGTAACAGCGCCCGCGGCCGCTCATCGCCCAGCGCCTCGAGCAGCGTGGGAAGACAGGAGCCGGGGCCAGGGTCGATCAGCACATCGTCGACCTGCCAGCAGCCGATCACCCGTTCGCGGCCGAGGTGCTTTACGTCGATCAGGCGCACTACTCGCCGGCGTGAGGCTCGTCCGGGGCCGGCGCAGGCGGCGGCACGGCGGGCGGCGGCTCGGCGGGCGGGGACGCGGCGACGGGTGGCGGCGGAAGCACAGCGGTCTTGTCGGGGTCGTCGGCTGCCTCGGCGTCGAACAGCTCGACTTCGGTCACCGCCTCGGTTTCGGGCAGCTCGTCGCCCGCGGGCGGCTCGTGGGCCTCAGACGGCTCGTAGGCCTCGGCCGGCTCGTAGCCCTCCGCCGCCGCGGCCGGCGAGGGCGCGCCACCCTCCTCGACGACCGGGGCCGAACCCGTGTCCTCGGCCGGCGGGAACCGCGCCGCCGCGTCGTCGGCCAGGGCCAGCAACTGGGCGGCCAGCTCACGCGCGTCCTCGACGATCCGCAGGCGCTCGGCCCAGATCCGATCGGCGTCGGCATCGAGGTCCTTGATGCGCTGCTCGCTGGATGCGGTGATCTGCCGAGCCTCATCGCGAGCCTGCTCGAGCCGGTCCTCGGCCTCGCGGCGCGACTGCGTGGTGATCTGCTCCGCCGTCTCGTGCGCGCGCTGGAGGATCCCCGAGATCTGCTCGCCCACGCGCTCGAGCGCGCGACGCACCGCCGCTTCGGGCGAGCGCGTCGTCTGCAGCTCGGCCACGAGCTGCGTGGTCTTCTTCACGTAGGCGTCGACGGCGAGCGGGTCGTAACCGCGCAGCACGCGCGGGAAGTCGACGTCGGCCACGTCGGGCAAGGGATCGGCCGGCAGTGAAGCCAGCGGTCCGGTGATCTCCTGAAGGATCGCGTGCTCGTCGGCGGCGGAGTGCTGGTCTGGCATATCCCTGACGTTACCCGAGCGCCTGCGCGGGCGACCGGCTCGGGGTCCCAAATTCATACGCCTCGGGGGCCAGCTCGGCCGTCCGGCGGCGGTAAGCGCTCCACAGCCACGGCCATTGGTTCGGGTCGTGGCCGTTCTCATCGACGTACCAATTCGTGCAGCCGGTGTGCCACACGGTGTTCGAAAGCGCCGCGCGGAGCTCGCGATCGAACTGCGCAAACGCGTCGGGCCGCACCTCGATTCGCGCTGCCTGGGTCTGCTCCATCGCACGCAGCGCCGCGACCACGTGATGCATCCCGGCTTCGATCGTGAAGATCACCGAGCCGGTCCCGCCGTTGGTGTTGGGTCCGTAGATCAGGAACATGTTCGGGAATCCAGGCACAGTCAACCCCAGATAGGCCCGCGGCAAACCGCTCCATGTCTCAGCCAAAGAGCTCCCGCCGGCGCCGAAGATCTCCATCGGCGTGACGAAGCCGTGGGACTGAAACCCGGTGGCCAGCACGAGCACGTCAGCCGCCCGCAACCTCCCGTCGGCGGTGCGTACCCCCTCCGCCACGATCGACTCGATCCGCTCGGTCACGAGCTCTACGTTCGGCCTCGTCAGCGCCGGGTACCAGTCGTCGGTCAGCATCACGCGCTTGCAGCCGATCTCGTCCGTCGGCGTCACCGCGCGGCGCAGCTGCGGATCCTTGATCGACTTGTTGATCTGATGTCGCGCGATGGCGCGAAACGGCTGCAGCACCCATGTGGCGCGGCCGGTCATGCCCGCCGCTCCCAGCTCGTGGAAGGCGAAGTTGGCCTGGCGGTCTAGCCGCTGCAGCGCCGGGTAGCGGGCGAGCAGCCGCTTGGCCCGCTCGCTGTAGGCGAAATCCATGCGCGGAAATGTCCATCCCGGCGAGCGCTGATAGACGTCGAGCTGGGACACGATCGGCGCTATCGCCGGCACAACCTGGATCGCGCTGCACCCCGTCCCGATGACACTAACGCGCTTGCCTTCAAGCGGCACATCGTGGCGCCACTCGGCGGTGTGAAACGCGGGGCCGGCGAAATCCGAGAGTCCCGGCAGCGGCGGCGTCTTCGGGACCGACAGCTGTCCACAAGCCGTGAGCAGCACGTCGGCCTCGTGCTCGCCGGCGCTCGTCTGAAGCGTCCACTTGGCGCGCTGCTCATCCCATCGCGCCGACTGGACCTCGGTCCCCAATCGCACTCGGTCCTCGACGCCGTAACGACGCACGAGCCCCTCCAGGTAGGCCTGGATCTCGGCCTGCGGCGCGTAGCGGCGCGACCACCGCGGATTCGGCGCCCACGAGAACTCGTACAGGTGCGAGGGGACGTCGCAGGCGGCTCCCGGGTAGGTGTTGTTGTTCCAGACACCACCCACCCGCTCGCCGCGCTCGAACACCGTGACCTCGTCGAAGCCGGCCCGCTTCAACATGATCACGGCGCCAACGCCGCCAAACCCGCCGCCGACCACCGCGACCTCAGTCATCGACGGGTAGCCTATCCCGCATGTCCGAAACGCCCTCCCCTCGCCTGCCAGAACGCGACCGCCCGTGGATGATGCGGACATACGCCGGCCATTCGGACGCAAAAAGGTCCAATGAGCTCTACCGGCGCAATCTCGAGAAGGGACAGACGGGGCTGAGCGTCGCCTTCGACCTCCCCACCCAGACCGGGTATGACCCCGACCACGAGCTGGCGAAAGGCGAAGTCGGCAAGGTCGGCGTCTCGATCGCGCATGAGGGCGACATGCGGACGCTGCTGGACGGGATCCCGCTCGACCAGATGAACACCTCGATGACGATCAACGCCACCGCGGCCTGGCTGCTGGCGCTTTACATCGTCGCCGCCGAGAATCAGGACCCGCCCACCCCGGAATCGGACCTCCAGGGCACGACCCAGAACGACATCCTCAAGGAGTATCTGAGCCGGGGGACGTACGCGTTCCCGCCGGGGCCGAGCATGCGGCTGATCGCCGACACGATCGCCTACACAGTGCAGCACGTCCCCAAGTGGAATCCGATCAACATCTGCTCCTACCACCTCCAGGAGGCCGGCGCGACGCCGGTTCAGGAGATCGCCTACGCGATGAGCAACGCGATCGCCGTGCTCGACGCCGTGCGCGAGCGCGTCGATCAGTCGCTCATGGGCAGCGTGTTCGGGCGGATCTCGTTCTTCGTCAACGCCGGCGTGCGCTTCGTCGAGGAGCACGCCAAGCTGCGCGCGATGGCCCAGCTGTGGGATGAGCTGGGACGCGATCGCTACGGCGTCGAGGACGACAAGCACCGCCGCTTCCGCTACGGCGTGCAGGTCAACTCGCTTGGCTTGACCGAGGCTCAGCCTGAGAACAACGTCTATCGAATTGCTTTGGAAGCGCTGGCGGTCACGCTCGGCCGCAGCGCCCGTGCGCGCGCCATCCAGTTGCCGGCCTGGAACGAGGCCCTCGGCCTGCCCCGCCCGTGGGACCAGCAGTGGTCGCTGCGCCTACAGCAGATCCTGGCCTACGAGACCGACCTGCTCGAGTACCCCGACATCTTCGAAGGGTCCAAGGTCATGGAGGGGCTCGTCGAGGAGCTCGTCACCGGTGCGCGTGCGGAGATGGCTCGCGTGGCCGAGCTCGGTGGCGCGGTCGAGGCCGTTGATTACATGAAGGCGGCGCTCGTCGAGTCACATCGCGAGCGCTGGCAGCGGATCGAGGCGGGCGAGTTGACCGTTGTCGGCATGAACAAATTCACGTCGACCGAGCCGTCTCCGCTGACGGCCGACGCGGACGGCGGGATCCTGGTCGTAGATCCCCAGGTCGAGGCCGATCAGAAAGCCGCTGTCGAGGCCTGGCGCGCGAAACGCGACCAGAAAAAAGCTGACGAGGCGCTGGCCGAGCTGGCCCGGGTGGCCGCGGACGACAGCGAGAACATCATGCCGGCCACGATCGCCGCCGCCCGCGCCGGCGCCACCACCGGGGAGTGGGCGCAGACGCTCCGCCAGGCGTTCGGCGAGTACCGCGCCCCGACCGGGGTAGGCGAGGCCGCCGCCGTCGGTAGTGAGGAGGTGGCAGAGCTGCGCGAGGAGGTCGAGCTGCTGAGCGAGGCGCTCGGGCGTCGTCTCAAGTTCCTCGTCGGCAAGCCCGGGCTGGACGGCCATTCCAACGGCGCCGAACAGATCGC
>JBJMLD010000150.1:0-8670 GCA_045805545.1 Solirubrobacteraceae bacterium
CGACGTAGACGCGATGGGCGACGCCGAGCGCTACGTCAAGGACCTGCTCGACCGCGGCGAGCGCCTGATGGGCTTCGGCCATCGCATCTACCGGGCCGAGGATCCGCGCGCCCGAGTACTCAGGCGCACGGCTCGCAACCTCGGCTCGCCGCGCGTCGAGGTCGCGGAGGCGCTCGAAGCGGCCGCCCTGGCCGAGCTGCAGGCGCGCAAGCCCGACCGCGTGCTGGCCACCAACGTCGAGTTCTGGTCCGCCGTCGTGCTCGACTTCGCCGCCGTGCCGCCGGAGCTGTTCACGCCGATGTTCACGTGTGCGCGCACGGCCGGATGGTCGGCGCACATCATGGAGCAGAAGCGCGAGGGCCGGCTGATCCGCCCCACCGCCAAGTACGTCGGCCCGGGGCCGCGACCGCTCTCCGATCTGACCGGCTGAGGCTCGGGCCGGGCATGGCCGCCCGTCCCGCGCGTATGCTGGCCGGGCCACCGCATGCCCCCCGAACGTCAGCTTGACCCGGAGGCGCTCGGCGATCACATCGATCGGCTGTACCGCGCCGCGTGGAGCTTGTGCGGATCGCGTGAGGAGGCTGAGGACCTGGTCCAGGAAACCTTCGCCCGCGTTCTGCGCAAGCCCCGAATCCTCCGCTCCGAGGACGATCTCGGCTACCTGCTGCGCGTCCTGCGCAACACGTTCTTCTCGCAGCGGCGCACCGCTGCCCGGCGGCCCCACACGACAGCCCTGCCCGACGACCTCGATCTGATCGAGGACCGCTCGGCGGTGCAGCCGGAGTCGCGGATCGAATCAGCCGAGCTGTACACCGCGATCTCAGAGCTGCCCGACGACTTCCGCGACGCGCTGATCGCGATCGACATCGTCGGGCTCTCCTACCGAGAAGCCGCGCAGGCGCTGCGCGTGCGCGAGGCCACGATCACGACCCGGCTTCACCGCGCGCGCCAGCGCGTGGCCGGCGCGTTGGTTCAGAGTTCGAAGAATTAGTGTCCCGGCCTAGGCGACCGGCGCTTCCCACGCCGCGAGCTTCTGAAGCTCGGCGGCCGGCACACCCGCGCCTGACAGCACGCACGTGTTGTCGCCCCGACGCCATGTGACGACGAGCCGGCCGTCGACGCTGAGCGTGCGGTACTCCTCACCGTGGCGGACGGTGACGAGCGCCGACGGCAATTTCAGCGCCGGGGCGCCAACGATCGTGTAGGCCAGACGCCTTCCGTGCCAGTCGTAGTAGACCGTGACGGCGTGGCGGCCGTTGATCGTGTCCGTGCGCTGGCCGCTGGGCTGCCAGCCGAACCGACGTGCCCAGTTCGGGAAATAGATGTCGTCCACGTTCGTCGAGAGCTTGCTCGGCGACTGCGGATTGACAACGGGCGGCGGCATAGCCGGCCCGAGCGTGGCGAGGCTGGCGGCCTGGCTGACCGACGGCGAGCCAGGCGAGCCACCGGGGAGAAGGAGGACGAGCGCCAGCACGACAACGGCCAGCGGGGCGGCAAGAGCGAAGCCGTAGCGGACGCGGCGACGGGCGGCGACGGAGCGCGTCGGACGCTCGGCCTCGATCCGCGCTCGCAGCCCAGCCGGTGCGCGGACATGGGTGGCTGCGTCGTGGAGCAGGTCCACAACGTGGCGCTCGCGCTCGTAAAGCGCGGTCAGCTCAGGCGAAGCCGCGATCCGCGCCGTGACTTCGTCGCGACGCTCGGGGGAAAGCGTGCCGTCCGCCAACGCGGACAGGTCGCGCAGCTCTCGTGCCTTGATGTCTGGCATATCTGACGACTGGGGCATTTCTCGACTCAGGTTAACGACGCAATCGCGGCGTGAAACCTTCCCAGCAGGTCACGTCGGACGATACGGCCCGTCGACGTATTCCGCCAGCATTCGCGAGGCGGAAAATCGCGGACCCAACGTGCGTAGCGAGGCCCGCATCAAGGCCAGCCAGCCACTGGGCAAACCGCGCTCGTCGCGCTCGTAGAACGGCGGCAGCACGCGCTCGGAGATCGTCCGGTGAAGCGCATCGGAGTCGCGCTGATCCTGCGCCTGATGGTCGGCTTCGACGTCGCCCGGCAGGCCCCAGCCATTGACGCCGTCCTGGCAGCCCTCCGCCCACCAGCCGTCGAGAACGCTCAGCTGCAGGCCGCCGTTGACGGCCGATTTCATCCCACTTGTGCCACTCGCCTCGAGCGGAGGGCGGGGCAGGTTGAGCCATACGTCACAACCCCGCACGAGCCACGCAGCCGAGTCGAGGTCGTAGTCGTCCAGGAACACGACCCGCTCGCCCACCACCGCGGCCGACTTCAGGCCGAACAGGTTGCGCAGCGCGTGCTTGGCAGCTTCATCGCGAGGGTGGGCCTTGCCACCCAGCACGACTTGCACCGGCCGCTCGCCGCCGAGCACGGACAGGGTCCACTCGGGATCGCGTGTGAGCAGCTCGAGGCGCTTGTACGTGGCGACTCGCCGGGCGAACCCGATCGTCAGCACACCCGGATCGAACGCCCGCTCGGCGGCTTGGACGTACTCGCGAACGTCGCCCCGGGCGAGGCGGTCGGTCGTGCTGCGCCGGCGTGCGAACGCAATCAACTGAGCGCGCTGTGTCTCGCGCGCCCGCCATAGCTCCTCGTCGGGGATCTCGTCGATGCCGGTCCAGGCTTCCGGATCGGCGGCACGCTTCAGCCAGTCCGCGCCGAGATAGCGGTCGAGCAGCTCGTGCATCGGCGCGCCGAGCCACGTCGGGACGTGAACCCCGTTGGTGACGTGACCGATCGGGACCTCCTCGGCGGCGCGCTCCGGCCAGAGGCCGTTCCACATCTCCCGCGCCACCTCGCCGTGCCGGCGGCTGACGGCGTTGCTGGCGCGGCTCAGCCGGAGCGCCGCCTGCGTGACGCCGAACTCCTCGTGCTCGTCTTCCGCGTGGGTTCGGCCCAGCGCCACGAGGTCCGGCAATGGAACGCTCAGCTCGCCCGCCAACGCCTGAAGCGCGCGCTCCAGCTGCTCGGGCGGGTAGGAGTCGTTGCCGGCTGGGACCGGCGTGTGGGTGGTGAAGATCGTCCGCCGGCGCGCCGCGGCGACCGCCTGCTCGAGCGGTTCACCGTCGCGCAGCGCACGCGCGGCGAGCTCGAGCGGAGCCAACGCGGCGTGGCCCTCGTTGAGGTGAAGGACGCCCGGCTCGATCCCCAGGGCGCGAAGCGCGCGTACGCCGCCGATCCCGAGCAGGATGTACTGAGCGAGCCGGGTGTCCCCGTCGGCCACGTACAGCCGCGCCGTGATCCATTGCTCGAGCGGGCCGTTCTCGGGGCATTCGGTGTCGAGCAGGAACAGCGGGACGCGCCCGACGTCGACACGCCAGACGCGCGCCGTGACGGCGGCGTCGAAGATCGGCACCTCGATCGTCAGCGGCTCGCCGCTGTCGCCGGTGACGAGCGCCGCCGGCAGCCGCTCCGGATCGGTGTCGATCCAGTACTCGTGCTGCCAGCCGCCGGCGTCGATGCGCTGGCGGAAGTAGCCCTTTCGGTACATGAGTCCGACGGCGACGAGCGGCAGCGCCTGATCGGAGGCCTCCTTGACGAGATCGCCGGCCAGCGCTCCCAGGCCGCCCGAGTAGATCGGCAGCGACACGTGGATGCCGTATTCCGCGCACAGGAAGGCGACCGGGTGGGCCGGGTCGATGGCGGCGGCCGACGGGCGCCGCTCGAGCTCTGCCTGCAGCTCGCTCAGTAGCTCGCGGGCGCGCTGCAGCAGCGCCTGATCCTCGGCGGCGCGGCGCAACGCGGCGAGCGGCGCCTCCTGGAGCAGGCGCACCGGGTTCTTGCAGCAGATCTCGAAGCGCTGGCGGTCGATCGCCTCGAACAGAGCCGCGCCACCGGGGCGCCACGACCACAGATAGTTGTAGGCGAGCGGCGCGAGCGGCGCGAGCGGCTCTGGCAAGCGCTCGGCGAGCTCCGCCGCGCTTTGCTCCACATCTCGGCGCCCGTCGTTCGTGGTGGCGGTGGAGGGTTGCAAGGCCACGATTATCGACCAGCACGTTACCCTCGCGCGCTTGAGCTCTACCCAACTCGGCGTGCTCGCCTTCGGCGACTCGATCACCAACGGCGGCGGCGAGTTGCAGTGGGGCGTGGCGCTGCAGCCGTGGGCCCTCTGGGTGGCGCGGGCCACGGGTCTGCCCTACACGAGCTACGCCGTCGACGGCGCCGGCGTGCCGAACGTGCTCCGGGAGCAGATCCCGGCGTTCTTGTCGCGCACCGCCCATCCGGAGGGGCGGTATGACATCGGGTGTCTGTACATCGGGGTCAATGACGTGCGCGCGGCGGATTGGGATGGCGCGCGGTTCGAAGTCGACTACTTGGCCGCGCTGACGTTCCTGCGCTCGCGCTGTGAGCGCGTCCTGACCATGAACGTCCCGCTCGATCTCGGGCGGCCACGCGCCGGCGCCAAGGTCGGCGAGCTCGACGCCATCATCGACCGCGTGGCGGGCGAGCTGGGTGCGCTCGTCGTCGACCTGCGGGCGTTCGGCGCCCGCAACCTCGTGATGACCGACCACGTCCACCCGACGGCGTTCGGGCAGATCGCCATCGCCCAGCGCGCGCTGGCGGTGCTGGAGCGCGACGGTGTGCGCCTGGCCGTCGACCCCGCCGAGCTGATCAGCTACGACACGTCGCGGTGGCGGCGCCTGCGCAGCGACGCCACCTACGCGTACCGACACGCCAAGGTGAGCGCGCGAGCCGCGTGGATCCTCGCCCGGCTGCGGCTGTTCGAAGCGTGATCGCGGCTCTTCGAAGGGTGATCGCGGCCCGGTTTGTGCCAACTCTGTGAAGAACGGGCCCTGAGGGTGAGATTGGCGGAATCCTTGGGGCGTGACCTGGGAGCTGGATGACCACAGCGCTTGGCAGCCGAGCGGGATTTGGCGGCTTCCAAACGCTGGGGCCAGAAAACGACCGTGTCGTTTGGAAGCCCTCGAAATCGGCGTGGCTGGCAAACGCGATGGCTGTTGAGGCGGGTCGGGAGGCGCGGACGCGCCGTCTGCTTCACGCCCAGCAGGGCGCAGTGCACCTCGATCAGCTGCGTGCCGCGGGCTGGACGCCGGCCGAGATCAAGACGCGGGTACGTCGCGGCGAGTGGCACCGCCGCTATCGCTGCGTGTTCATCGTCGGCGACCCGGCGCTGCTGCCGCTCGCCGGTCACTCCGCCGCGCTCCTCTCCCTCGGCCCCCACTCCGTCCTCAGCTACCGCACGGCCACCGAGCTCTGGGCGCTGATTAGGGCCCTCACCGGCCAGCCGATCGACGTGTCCGTCATCGCCGAGGCCGTTCGTCCTCGACCCTACGTCCGCACCCACCTGCTCTCCCACCTCGACCCCAAGGACATCCGCGTCCGCCACAACCTTCGCGTCACCTCCCCTGCCCGCTCCCTCATCGACTTCGCCACCGAAGCCTCCGCTAACGAACTGCTCCACGCCCTCGGCGAAGCCGTCGCCCACAATTTCGTTAACGAAACCGAGCTAAACGACGCACTCAGCCGAGTGCCCGCCAACCACCCCGGCGCCAAGACCATCAAAGCCATCCTCACCGAGCCAGACCTCATCCGGACCCGCTCGCTCGCCGAGCGCTACTTCATCCCGCTCATCATCGCCGCCGGCCTCCCGCGTCCGCTGGTCAACGTCTACGTCGAAGGCGAGCTCGTCGACCTGAGCTGGCCAGAGCACGAGCTGATCGTCGAGGTCGACGGCTACCAGTGGCACAAGAGCCGCCAAGCCTTCGAAAACGACCGCCGCCGCGACGCCAAGCTCGTCGCCGCCGGCTACCGCGTCATCCGCGTCACCTGGCATCAGATCACCGAGCAATCCCACCTGGTCATCGCACAAATCGCCCAGGCGCTGACCATCGCGGGGGCCGCGTAAGGGCCCGCGGCCGCCCTAAGCCGCCACCCGGCCGGCTGCCGCCGTCGCCTCGCGCAGCCGTCGGGCCAGCGCCGGCGTCAGCGCGTCCGCCTCCATTCGCCACCGCCAGTTGCCCCGCGGCCGCCCCGGGTCGTTCATGCGGGCGGACGACCCCAGCCCGAGGACATCCTGCATCTGCATCATCGCCACGCGGGCCGGCGAGGACAGCGCCAGCTTGATCAGGCTCCACCACGGCTCGGCGGAGAACTCCGGGCCGGCCAGGCCCCGCGCCCGCAGCTCATCCTCGACCAAAGCCCGCCGGCGCCCATCGAGGCTCTCCCACCAGCCAAGAACCGTGTCGTGGTCGTGGGTGCCGGTGTAGACGAAGCGATGCTCCAGATGATTACCCAGCCGATGCACGCTGCGCGGCTCGGAAGGCTCGAAGCCGAACTGCAGCACGACCATCCCGGGCAGGCCAAGCGCGTCCCGCAGCCGGTCGACGGCGGGCGTGATCACCCCAAGGTCCTCGGCCACGAACGGCAGGCCGCCGACGCCGGCAGCGATGGCGTCGAACACGGCCCGCCCCGGCCCACGTGCCCAGCGACCCTCGACGGCGGTCGAAGCAGACGAGGGCACCGCCCAGTACGCCACGAAGCCCCGGAAATGATCGATGCGCGCCACGTCGAACAGCGACAGCGTCCGCCGGGCCCGCTCGACCCACCATCGGTAACGGCGGCGGCGCAGCGCGGGCCAGTCGTAGAGCGGGTTGCCCCACAGCTGGCCTTCATCGGAGAACGCGTCGGGCGGCGCGCCGGCCACAAAACCCGACTGGAAAAGCGAAGGGTGCGCCCTGTTATCGACGCTGCCGGGCGCCACATAGATCGCCACATCCCCCAGCAACCGAATCCCGAGCGACGAGCAGTAACGCCGCAGATCCCCCCACTCGCGGTCGAACCGCACCTGGTCCTCGACCGCGCGGCGTCCGCCGGCGAACCGGCCCCAATCGCCAACCCAGTACTCGTGCCGCGCGACAAAGTCCGAAACCTCCCCGGCCGAGACCGGTGCGGAAGGCTCAGACAGGAACCCGGCCCACGCCGCGAAGGCTGACTTCGACTTGTAAGGCGAGCGATACCGATCCGGCGGGCCGAGCGGCAGCACCTGCCACCAGGACTGCCCCGCCTCGGCCAGCCAATCGGCGAAACGGTAGGCGTCGGGGCCAAGACGGCCGCCCGGCAGCGAGGTCAGATGGAGCTGAATCCCGCTCGAGCGGGGGAGGTCTTGCACGCGACATGGTTTACCCGACCCGCGCCGACGGATACTTTCCAACTAGGTGAACGCTCCCGCGACGCAAACGCAACCGCAGCCGCAGACCGATCGCCCCGCCCCCACTCCGGCCGCGCCGCCCCCGCGGATCGTCATCCAGTACCCGCAGCCGGCCGTCGACGCCGGCCGCTATGCCGCCAAGCGCTGCGCCGGCGACACCGTGACCGTCGAGGCCGACGTGTTCCGCGATGGCCACGAGCTGCTCCGCGCCGTCGTCAAGTACCGCGCCGAAGGGGAGCCGGAGTGGCGCGAGGCCGCGATGCACCGGATCGACGCCCACCTCGGCGGCAATCGCTGGTCGGGCCAGTTCGACATCGACCGGATCGGCCGCGCCGAGTACACGGTCGAGGCGTGGACGGACGTGTTCGGCACTTGGCGCGACGAGCTGGAGCGCAAGCTGAATGCCGGGCAGCACGACCTGAACGGCGAGATGTCCGAGGGCGTCCTGCTGCTCCGCGCCGCGGCGGCGAACGCGCAGGACGAACGCGACCGCGGGCTGATCGAGCAAGCGCTGCGAACGCTCGAGGACACCGCGATTCTCGAATCGGCCAAGCACGACGTCGCCCTCGGACCCGAGCTGTTTGACACCGTCGAGCGCAGCCAGGAGCGCCACGGCGCGGTGGCGATCGAGCCGCCGCTGGCCATCGAGGTCGACCGCCCGCGGGCGCGCTTCGGTGCCTGGTATGAGCTGTTCCCACGCTCGTGGGGTGGTCTCAAAGGGGTCGAGCGCGAACTGCCGAAGCTGGCCGAGCTGGGATTCGATGTCATCTACCTGCCGCCGATCCATCCGATTGGACACACCAACCGCAAGGGCAAGAACAACTCGCTGTCCGCCGCCGCGACCGACCCGGGGTCGCCGTGGGCGATCGGCGATGAGACAGGCGGCCACGATGCCATTCACCACGACCTCGGCACCGAAGCGGACCTCCGAAGCCTCACCCACGCAGCGCGAGAGCTCGGCATCGACATCGCGCTCGACTTCGCGATCCAGTGCAGCGCCGACCACCCGTGGCTCCAGGAGCACCCGGAGTGGTTTCATCGCCGGCCCGACGGCACGCTGAAGTACGCCGAGAACCCGCCCAAGCGCTACCAGGACATCTACAACGTCAACTGGGAGTCGCCCGATTGGCGCGGTCTATGGGAGGCGCTCAAGGACGTGATGCTGCACTGGGTCGACTGCGGCATCAAGGTGTTCCGCGTCGACAACCCGCACACCAAGCCGTTCGTCTTCTGGCAGTGGCTGATCGCCCAGGTCCACGCCCGTGATCGAGACGTGATCTTCCTCGCCGAGGCGTTCACCCGGCGCGCGGTGATGCGTCATCTGGGCAAGATCGGCTTCAGCCAGTCCTATACGTACTTCACGTGGAAGAACTCCCGCCACGACCTCATCGAGTACGTCGTCGAGCTGGCGACGAGCGGCATGCAGGAGTACTACCGGCCGAACTTCTTCGCCAACACGCCGGACATCCTTCACGAGTACC
>JBJMLD010000151.1:0-7559 GCA_045805545.1 Solirubrobacteraceae bacterium
CCGGCGCTTCATGCCGCCGCTGAACGTCATCACGCGGCTCGAGCGCCGCTCCCACAGCCCGACCATGTCGAGCACCTGGCGCATGCGCGCGGCCGTCATGTCGCGCGGCACGCCGTAGAGCTCGGCGTGCAGCTTGAGGTTCTGCGCCCCGGTCATGTAGCCGTCGAGCGTCGGGTCCTGGAACACGAGGCCGATGTTGCGGCGCACGTCGTCGCGCTCGCGCACGACGTCATGTCCGGCCACTCGCGCGCCGCCCGCCGTCGGCGTGGTCAGCGTGCAAAGCATGTTGATAGTGGTCGTCTTGCCGGCGCCGTTGGGGCCGAGGAAGCCGAACACCTCGCCGGGCGCGACGTCGAAGCTCACGCCCCGCACAGCCTGTACCTCGCCGAAGTCCTTGACCAGCTCCCTTACCTCGATCGCCGGCGCCGTCGGTGACCCATTCCCGCTCGCCATACCTGTCCCTAACGTAGCGCGCTCAGGCCTCGTCATCGTCGGCCAGGATCCGGTACATCGTGCGCCGTGCATCGGCCAGGGCTTGGGCCGCGCGGCGAACCTGCTCCTCGTCGCCGGCGCGTATGACCTGCGCCGCGGCGATGTGGATCTGCTTGAGCTGCTGCTTCATGTCGCCCATCGGCTGCGTGTCCTCCTCGGTGTTCCAGGGCGGTGCGTGGTGGCGGCTGGCGATGTGCTCGCGGCCAGCGTCGGTGAGCTCGAACAGCTTCGTGCCCTCGACGTCGACGGGCCGGATCAGACCCTCGTCCTCGAGCTGCTGAAGCGTGGGGTAGACCGAGCCGGGACTCGGGCGCCAGCGGCCACGGCTTCGATCCTCGATCTCCTGCATGAGCTGGTAGCCGTTGCGCGGCTCCTCGGCCAGCAGAAGCACCAGCGCGGTGCGTACATCGCCTCGCCGCCGGCGACCGCGACCGCCACCGAAGGCAGCGCGGCCGTAACCGCCGATGCCGCCCGACCGCGCTGCCTCGTGCAGTGCGGCGAGACGCTCTATGTCATCGTGACCTATCACGATAGGTAACGATATATCGTGCAGTAGTGGCCGTCAAGCCTCCGCGGCGCTCAAGTTCAGGGATCTCCTCGGTCGCCGCCACCGCGCGAGCGCAGCCAGTCGGACACCTGCTCGGCCATCCCGCCGAACTGGTCGCCCAGCTTCGTGACGTTGTCGCCGATGTCCCTGAAGATCGCCCTGAACCGCTCGGCATAGAACTCAAAGGCAGCGCTCGCCTCCTGGCTCACCGGCGGCTCCTGACCACGCCGGATGTAGTCACCGCGCTGGATGCGGTCGTACTCCCCGCTCTGAACCCACTTCATGATCTCGGACACCCGGCGGACGGCATACGGGTGGGTGCTGTTGATCTCGTAAAAGAAGCGCCGCACGCGATCGCTCGGGTCGTCCCAATCCTCATACTCGCGCGCTTGAGTGAGGAAGGCATCGAGGTTCAGCTGGTCGGCTCGCATCCCGCCGGCCAGCACCATGAGCCCGCGGCAGACGATGCGCGGATCGCGTACGACGAGCGCCTCGGCCCGATCGCAGCTCAGCTCGGCCGCCCGCGACCACTCGAGCAGCACAGCGCGCACTGCGGCGGCGGGAATCGCCAGCGGGAATGGGACGCCACCGCCGGCCCGAAGCAGGATCGCCAGCGCCGTGCTGTAGAGCACGTGGTCGGAGAGGACGTGAGCGACCTCGTGGGCCAAGAGCGCGCGCTGCTCGCCGGGGCCAAGGCGCGCCAGCAGCGGCGTGCCGACGATGACCATCGGCTTCTGCGACCCGATCACCATCGCGTTGGCGATGACGGTATCGGTGACATAGAGGTCGTAGGTCTCGGGCATATCGAGGATCTTGCAGACCGCCACGTGGTTGGACCACAGCTCGGGAAGCTGCTGCTCGCCGACGCGCACCGAGTTACTCAGGTACATCTGGCGCAGGGCGCGCTCGTACTGCCACTCGATCAGCTTGCGCACGACCGTGTCGAGCATCGGCACCGACTTCAGCGCCGCCGTCGCCGCGCGATCGGCCGGATGCTCGTAGGCCTTGGCGGAGATGTTCGGGTACGGCTCGATGCTCTCGGGCAGTGTCTCCGCCATCACGGCAAGCCTACTGGCCGTCAGGCGCGCCACCAACCGCGATAATCGCCGCCGATGAAGCTGCAGACCGGTCCTGGCTCGGCCAACCCGCTCGTGGGTGACCTGCGGCGGTCAGGGCTGGTGACGTTGCTCGTCCTTCACTACGTCGCCGTCGAGGCGTGCTACGGCAATCAGCTGATGGAGCGGATCGCCGCGCTGACCAGCGGCGCCGTCGCGGTGAATCCGAACACCATGTATCCGCTGCTGCGCGCGCTCGAGCAACGCGGCCTCGTCACCGCCGAATGGGAGCATCCGGAGCGACGGAGCCGGCGCTATTACCGAATCACGACGGCCGGGAACGCGGAGCGTCGGCGGCTGGCGCGTCAGCTAGAGCCCAACCTGGCTGCGATCGCCACCACGATCGAGCTGATTCGGCACGAGCTGCTGGAGAACTGAGCGGGCCCGATGAGCACCGTGACGGTGACTCAGACGTTCCCGGGCAGCGTGCACGAGGCGGAGAGCCGCTGGTATGACACCGGCAGCTGGTCGAAATGGGTCGACGGCCTGGCGCGCGTGGCGAGTGTCAGCGGGGACTGGCCCGGCCGAGGCGCCACCGTGGTCTGGGAATCCGGGCCGGCTGGGCGCGGACGCGTGACCGAGAGCGTGGCCGCGTTCGAGCCCCTCGGCGGCCAGACCAACGACGTGCAGGACGACTCGATCGATGCAAGGCAGAGCGTGACTTTCACCCCGCAGGACGACAGCGTGGAGGTCCAGCTCACGCTCGAGTACCGGATCCGCAAGCGCAACCTGTTCACGCCGCTCGTCGACCTCCTGTTCATCCGCCGGGCGATGGCCCTCTCGCTGCGCTCGACGCTCGAGCGCTTCGGGGCCGAGCTGGCCGCCGCACGCCGGGCCGGCAGCGGCTGACGCCTCGCCCGCGGCCGGCCGCGCCTAAACTGCCGCCGCATGTTCGTCTTGAAAGCCGCCGTCGTCGGCGCCGGCACGATGGGCGGGGAGATCGCGCAGGTCATCGCGAATTCCGACATCCCGGTCGTGCTCAAGGACGTCGAGAAGAAATTCGTTGACCAAGGTCTGGACAAGGCCCGCTCCCTCTGGCAGGGACGCGTGGACGCCGGAAAGATGGAAACCGCCGAGCTGGAGCGCAGACTGGCGCTGATCACCGGCACGACCACGTACGACGCCTTCGGTGACGTCGACTTCGTGATCGAGGCCGTACCAGAGCGCATGGAGATCAAGCAGGCCGTGTTCTCCGAGCTCGACGAGGCCACGCCGGGACACGCGATCCTGTCGTCGAACACCTCCTCGCTGTCCATCACCGAAATGGGCGAGGCGACGAGCCGGCCCGACAAGGTGGTGGGCTTTCACTTCTTCTATCCCGCCTCGGTGATGCGGCTGATCGAGGTGATCGAAGGAGACGACACCTCGCCCGAGACCGCGCAGGCGGCCAGCAACTTCGCCCAGGCGATCCGCAAGATGCCGATTCGCTGTGGCGAGGCGCCAGGGTTCGTGGTCAACCGGATCCTCAATTCGAGCGTGTCTGAGCTGTGGCGCTTCCAGGAGGAGTCGGGGATCGCGGTCAAGGAGCTCGACAAGATCGTCTCGGAGTCCAAGGCGGCGCCGATGGGGCCGTTCTTCCTGACCGACCTGCTCGGACTGGACACCGTCCTCCACGTGGCAGAGCACCTGCGCGACTCTTACGGGGAGCGCTTCTACGTCCACCCACGGATGCAAGAGCTGGTCGCCGCCGGCGACCTCGGCGCCAAAACCGGAAAGGGCTTCTATGAGCACGGTTAACACGCCTTTCGACACTGCTGCGCTCGTCGACCGCTTCACGCTCAAGGCCCTGGTCGAGAGCTGTCTTGTGCTCGAGGAGGGCGTCGCCGCGATGAAGGACATCGACCTCGGCATGATGGCCGGGGCCGGGATCATCCCGCCGCCGTTCGCCCGGGCCGACCAGCTCGGGCTGGACGAGGTCCTGTCCAAGCTCGAGCGCGCTGAGCAGGAGTGGGGCGAGAACTTCGCACCGCCGACGATCTTGCGCCGGCTGGTCGCCCAGGGCCGGCTCGGGGTCAAGACCGGGCAGGGTTTCTTCCCCTACGCGCGTCCCGACGCGGGCTGGGATGAGAGCCCGGTCAAGCTGGAGACGCGCGGGCAGGTCGCGATCGCCTGGCTCGACCGTCCGCCGGCCAACTCGATCGCACCCGAGGTCGTGCAGGCGATCCAGAAGCTGTGGGACGCGATCAAAGGCGGCGAGACCCGGGCGCTGATCTTCGCCTCGGCCAATCCGATGCTGTTCTGCGCCGGGGCTGACATCAAGGCGTTCACGACGATGGACGCCGAGGGCGGAAAGCAGCTGCTCGACCAGATGCACGCCCTGCTGCGCGAGATGGAGGGCTCGCGGATCGCCACGATCGCGGCCGTCAACGCGCTGGCCTTCGGCGGCGGCTGCGAGCTGGCCATGGCCTGCGACTTCCGGATCGCGGCCGAGTCGGCCACATTCGGCCAGCCCGAGATCAACCTCGGGATCATCCCCGGCTTCGGCGGCACGCAGCGGCTGCCGCGCCTGATCGGTGAGGCCAAGGCGCTCGAGCTCAACCTGACCGGCGACCCCATCACCGCCGAGGAGGCTTACGAGCTCGGGCTCGCCAGCCGTGTGGTGCCAGACCACGAACTGCTCGACACCGCGCTGGCCTGGGCAAAGAAGCTGAGCGGCCAAGCGCCGCTGGCCGTCGAGCAGATCAAGCGCGTCTCCGGCGCCGGCGACCTCGATGCCGGGATCGAAGCCGAGAAGCAGGGCTTCGCAGCGGTGTTCGCGTCCGAGGACGCACGCGAGGGCATCGGCGCCTTCCTGCAGAAGCGCACGCCCAAGTTCCAGGGCAAGTGACGGCCATCCTCGAGCAAACCGAGCGCCTCGCGGAGCTGATCCGCGAGGCGGGTTCGGTCGTCGCGCTGACCGGCGCCGGCATCTCGGTTCCGTCCGGGATTCCCGACTTTCGCACGCCCGGCACGGGCCTGTGGGCGAACGTCGATCCGATGGAAGTAGCGCACATCGACGCATTCCGGCGCGACCCCGAGCGCTTCTGGTGCTTCTACGGCGAGCGCTTCCAGACGCTGGAGGACAAGCGCCCAAACCTGGCGCACGAGGCGCTGGCCGACCTGGAGCGAGCCGGCCTGCTCGACGCCGTTATCACGCAGAACATCGACCGCCTGCACGCTCGGGCCGGCTCGCGCGAGCTGATCGAGGTGCACGGGACGATCGCCCACTCCTCGTGCCTCAGCTGCCGCGCCCAGTATCCGCTGGCCGACGTACGCGCGCGTCAGACCTTCGACGCCGCCGGGATCCCGCGCTGCGACTGCGGTCAGCCGCTCAAGCCCGACGTTGTGCTGTTCGGCGAGTACCTGCCGGCCGATGCCCTGGCCCGGGCCGAGCAGCTGGCCGAAGCGGCCGATCTGATGCTCTGCATAGGCTCCTCGCTCGAGGTCTACCCGGTAGCTCAGCTGCCGGCGACGACGCTGGCCGCGGGCGGGAAGATCGCGATCCTCACGCAGGGCCGGACGCCGTTCGACTCCCGTGCCGCCGTCCGCTGCTCAGGCGATGTCGTCGACGAGCTGAGCGGCGTTATCGGCGCTCTTCATTTGCGTTGAGACAGGCGTGCCATCATTTGGGCATGTTCGAACACGACGAAAACGAAGACAGCTTCGAGGAGACCGTGCGCTCGATCGCACGCGAGCTTGGCCGATCGGTCGAGCGCGCGATAGAGCGGGTCGACTTCGATGACATCGCCGAGACGATCGGCGTCGATCCCGCCAACGCGCGGGAGTGGGCCGAAAACATCGGCGGCTGGCTGAGAACACAGGCCGAGCACCTCGGTGACGACGTGGCGCAGCGCGGCGCCGCGCGGCCGCACCCCGGCCCGTCGCCGGAGGACTCGACGCCGGCACCGACCCCGCCGGTCGGCGAGGACCCATTGTCCAGCGCAGGGCCCCACCCACTCGATCTGCCCAGCGACGAGCAGGGTCTCGCGCTGACCGCGCTCGAGTCCGGACGCTGGTCTGTCGAGGCCGGCACGAACCGGCTGATCTCGCACGGCGACGGGCCTGGGCCCAACGACGCCCTCGGTCTGGTGCGCGAGCTGCGCGCTCGCGACTGGATCACGAGCGAGGGCAAGCTGACGCTGGCCGGGCACCACGCCCTGCGCCGCTGGCTGGCCGCCCGGGATTAGGGCCTGAAACGCGTCCGGCTGCGCTCAGGCGTCAGGCTGCGCCAGGCACCAGGCGTCCGTCAGGCGTTGGCCACGGCGCGCGCCCGCAGCGCCGCCTCGACCCGCCCGAGCGTGAACGCCACCGTCTCCCGCTGAGCCTCCGACAGGCCTCCGGCCAACGCGGCCTGCGCTGCCGCCGTGACGGCGTCACGCTGCGCGCGGAGCTCGTCGATGCGCTCGGCCAGCAGCGCCGCCACCGGGTCGGCCGGTAGCTCGGCCAGTGCGGCATCGAGCGCGACCAGGAGCTGGAGCGCCGCCTCGCGCTCACGACCGTGGTCGAGGTCGAGCCGTGCGCGCAGCGTCAGCTCCTCACAGGCCAGCGGGCGCTCGCGTCCGTTCATCACCGCGGCCAGGCGCGCCTGCGGATGGAGCACCTTGCTGCGCCGTTCGCGGCCACTGAGCACCACCAGCTCGCGGGCATCGCTCCACAGCCCGTCGGCGACCTGCTCGCCGGCGCCCCAGCCGATCCGGGCGACCAGCGCCTGCTGGCGGCGAACCGGATGCAGGTAGGGATCCGCGGTGACGAGCCGGAAAGCGTGCAGCGCCCGGTTCAGCACGGCCAGGTCAGCGTCCAGCTCATCCTCGCCCGCCTGGGATAGCCAGCTGCGAGCCGCGGCGGCGTCCGGCAGGGGCTTGGATACATCGATAACCGTGGCCCGGCCGGTCGTTACGGGCACAGGCTCAGGCTCAGGTTGAGCCTGACGCTGGCGCTTCGAAGCGAAGCGGCGGCGCTCCGGAGCGCCCAGCGTGGCCAGCACGAGTACGTGGGCCGGTGCCGCGTCGGCCGCGGCGGCGGCGGCGCGCAGTAGATAGCGGCCATCCGGCGGCCCGAGGCCCCACGGGAACTCGAACTGGCTGAAACGGAAGAGGGAGGCCGTCGCGCTCACCCCGAGGTTGCGCCCGCGGTGTGGGTTAGTGGGCGCCGGGGCTGGTGGTGCGGATGGCGTATTTGCTGGGAGCGATCGGGACGACGGGCTCGGGGATCTGGCTGATGCGGTTGATCAGCTGGTCCCACTGGCCGGGCTGGAGGATCGACTTGATCTGGTTGGAGAGCTTCTTGTTGGTGCCGAACAGCGGCGTGAACGTGACCTGGACGCGGTCTGAGTGGTCGGGCAGGGCGAGCGTGTTGGCCTGGCCCTTGTAGGTCATCGTGGAGATGATCTGGTCGGGCTTCATCGCGCCCTGGAGGGTGAGCAGGCG
>JBJMLD010000152.1:0-6961 GCA_045805545.1 Solirubrobacteraceae bacterium
GACACGCGGCCTGCCGGCTGAGATCCCGGCCGCCGCTTAAGCGCCGGACATACACTGCCTTGACGTGAGTGACTACACAATCACGAATCTCAAGCAAGCCGACAACGCGGTCGGTGATCCCGCTCGCGACATGGAGGCTCGGTTTGGCCGCAAGCACCTGGACAGCGAGCACCTCGGTGTCAGCTACTTCCGGTACGGCCCCGGTTATCGGTCGGGCATCGGGCACCATCACCGCATCCAGGAAGAGGTCTACGTTGTCGTGGGCGGATCCGGCAGGGTCCGCCTCGACGACGAGATCGTCGAGGTCGGGCCGTGGGACGCCATCCGCGTCGCGCCACCGGTCGTCCGGGCCTTTGAGGGGGGTCCCGACGGTCTCGAGATCGTCGCGATCGGCAGTGATCGGCCCGAGGAAGGCGACGGCGAGCCGGTCCGCGACTTCTGGACCGACTGATCAGCTCGACGCAGCAGCGGCGCTCGGCGTCGCCGGCTGGTTCACGGCGCTCGTGTTCGCCGGGGCCGGGGACTGCCAAGCCGTCGGCTGACCTCCGACACTGGCGGTGTGAGCGTCGAAGCCCGCATGATCGGCCGATGGCGGCGAGTTCGGCACGTTTCCGCCGTGCGGCGCGGCTGGCATCCCGGTCAACGCGGGCTGGTCGTGCCCTTGTGACTGCGACGCATCACTGGGATCCGCGCCGGTCCGGCCGGCGTCCTTATGCCCGCTCGAAGCGCCGTGCCAGGACGGATCGCTCGGCTGCACGCGCGGCCTTGGCGAGGACGTGCTGCCAACCCGGACCGCCCTGCCCGCGACGGACGACGCCGACCGCGCGACAGCCACTATCCGAGGCGCGTGGACAACAGAAACAGCGCCACGCGATGAGACGCTCACGGCCACGCCCGCTGTTGACGGCGACAATGCCGTCGATCGCCGCCGGCTCACACTGCTAGGCGGATGCACGCGGCCGTGCCTTGCAGGGGCCACGGAACTCGTCCCAATCCCATGATGGGGCGAGATCAGCACGAACCCGCCTACCGCGCACACAGAGACTGCGCACGCGGCTCCGAGCTGCGACGCGACACCGCCCATCAAGGCGCCCTTGGCGCCGAGGCCGCCGATGAATGCGCCGCCGGCTGCCAACCCGCCGCCGGAGACCGGCGCGATGCCGCGCAACACGCGCGCGTCGTCGCGCAGCAGGCGCACATAGTCGCGGCACGCGCCGCAGCCGCGCACATGGCGGCGGACGGTCCGGTCACGCGCGCGCAGGCCGGGCTCCGAGGCAATGACCTCGCGCGCCGCGGCGCAGGAAAGCTCGGCGGCCGAGCGGTGATCGCGCAGGCCGATGCGTGCTCGCGCGATCAGGCCGCGCACGGCTTGCTCTTCGATGTCCAGTAGCGAGGCAATTTCACGATATGAGTGTCCAGCCAGTTCGCGCATCAACAGCGCCGTTCGCTGCGACTCCGGCAGCTCGCGGATGCCCTCCAAGACGGAATGAAGCTCGCCAGCGACACTGGCCGCGCCGGCCGGCGCGACCGCGTCCGGCACCTCGTCGCATGCGGCATCGACGCGCTTGCGCCGGCGTGCCACGTCGATCGCCGCGTTGCGGCTCACGCGCGTCAGCCAGGCTCGCATGTCTCGTGGCGGCTCGCGGGTCAGAGCGATGGCCAGCGACGCGAACGTCTCCTGCAGGGCATCCTCGGCATCGAAACGCGAGCCGAGCACGCCAATGCAGATGGCGAGCACGCTGGCGCGGTGGCGTTCGTAGAGAACCGCGAAGGCGCTTTCGTCCCCCCGGGCGAACCGCTCGCCCAGAGCGGCGTCCGATCGCAGTCGGAGCCGCCGGCGTGGGGGCGAGAACTCCCGCGGAGCCGATGTGGTCAGTGCGCTCATCCTCAGCCGGCCCGCTTCGCCGCCGCGGCAGCATGCCCCGTAGGCCCCATGATGGCGGGGACGCTACGGGCGCTCCCTAAGGCGAACGTCGGAACGCTCCTCCCGGTGACGCCCGGCTCCACACCGGGCGCCACCGGGTCCGAAGCACGGATCAGGTGCCCGATCCGCTACTGCCGGTGGTCCCGGTCCTGCCGTGGCAGTTGCCGTGACCCGTCTCGGCCGTCGTGCTGAGAACCTTGAAGCTCGAGTCCTCGATCACCACCACGCGAGTGCCGTCGGGTTCAGTGACGTGCACCTCATACGCTGCGGTGGAGTCCGAGCTGTCGTTCTCGGTCGACGCCCGCGACACGGTGCTGCCGCTCGGCAGGCCGGCCAGTGCGGCCGTCGACGCGGAGGTCAGTGTGGCGCCGGTCAGCGTCGTCTCGCCTGAGCTGCTGCTTGACGAGCTGCTGGAGCTCGAGCTCGACGAGTTCGTCGTGTGGCGCGTCGAGTGCCTCTTGTGATGGTGCTTGGCCGCGAGCGCCGGGGCGGCGCTCCCGAGCACCAGGGTCGTCCCGGTTGCCAAGCCGGCGAGCATCCTGGCGATGCGTCTGCTGTTCATTGCACTGCCCCTTCTGTTGGTTGATCACTACCTAAGAGACGGGGCAGCGCGACCATGCTCACGCCGGTCGCGTGTATGAGGAATGTAAGACGCGGCTACTGCGGCAGGCCGGCAGGGGCCGCCGGCTGCTCGGCCGGCACGGCCTGGGGGCGCCCGAGAAGCTCGGCGACACCCCGCTCGATCCCGGTGCACAACACATCGATGTCCGGCGCCGAGTCGAGGTCGCCCGTGACGCCGAAGTTGATCCCGCCGTCGTAGGAGAAGATCGCGATGCCGACCCGCACATGGCCGCCGAGCGGCACGAACGGGAACGCCTCGAGCATCCGGCGGCCCGCCAGGTAGAGCGGATGCTGCGGCCCCGGCACATTGGTCGTGACCGTGTTGATGCTCGTCTGTGGCAGCCGCGTCGCCACCCGACCGCCCAGCGCGAGCAGCACGGCCGGTGCGAACCCGCCGAGCGCCGTTATCCGCTCGGCTGCGACCGCCTGACCGGACGACTTCAGGTGCTGCATCTGCTCGTGGATCGCGTCGACGCGCTGCACGGGGTCCTCCAGGTACACGGGCAGCTCCGCGAACATGGCCGCGACCTTGTTGTTGTAGGTACCGCGCTCGGACTCGGCGCGCACGGACACCGGGACGAGCGTGCGGACGATCCGACCGTCGAGGTTCTCTCCGCGCTCCAGTAGAAGCTGGCGGAAGCCGTTGGTGATCACTGCCAGTACCACGTCGTTGACGGTGCCGCCGTGCGAGGCGCGGATCTGCTTGATGTCGGCCAGCCGGGCTCGCGCCCAATCCCACGTGCGGTGCGGCCCGATCGGCCCGTTCAGCGTGGTGTCCGGGTTGGGGCTGAGCAGGCTGCGCATGTTCACGAGCCCCCGCGCTGCGTCGATCGCCTGCTGGGCCGTCCGCCGCGGCCCGCGCGCCACCGCCAGGGCGGTCCGGGTCGCCTCGTACGGACTCGCCGCGCGCCCACTGAGCGAGTGGGCCACGAGCTGTGCCGCGCTCGGCTCCGGCACCGGCTGCCAGTCGTCCGGCGGCGGCGGCTCGGGGTCGCGCTCGTTGTCGAGCAGCACGCTCAGCAGATCGGTGGCGCTCACGCCGTCGACCATGCAGTGATGCGTCTTTGAGATCAGCGCCCAGCCGCCGTGATCGAGGCCCTCGGCCACCCACAGCTCCCATAGCGGCTTGCTGCGATCGAGCTGCTGCGACATCACCCGCCCGACGAGATTGCGCAGCTCCTCTTGGCCGCCCGGCGCGGGCAACGCGGTGCGCCGCACGTGATAGTCGAGGTTGAAGTGCGGATCCTCGACCCATACCGGTCGGCCCAGCGCGAGGGGAACGAAGCGGACCTTCTGGCGGTAGCGCGGGACCAGCGGCAGCCGGGCCGCCACTGCCTGCTTGACCTCGCCCGGCGCTGGCGGGGGTCCCTCGAACAGTCCGACCGAGCCGATGTGCATGTGGGTCACTGCGTCTTCGATGTGAAGGAACGACGCGTCGAGTGGGCTCATCGTCTGCATCTGGGACTTCTCCTCTCTGCGGGCCGGTCCCGCGAGCCTAACGCGTGCCCGTCAAAGCGTGGGCAGGCAGCGGCACGAGGCTGTAGTCGTGAGGGTCGAGCGTCTTGACCTGGCGCTCGTATTCGCGCATGTAACCGGGCCAGTTGGCGACGATCCGACCCGTCTTGTCGCGATACCAGGAGTCACACCGGGTCCATGCGGTGCCCTCGAAGCGGGCCTGCACCTCGGCGTCGGTCCGCGCCTCGACCTCGGGACGGACGACGATCGCCGCCGCCCGGTGGTCGCGGACGTAGGTGAGAGCCTGGCGGATGTACGCCGCCTGCGCCTCCTCGTAGACGATGATCGACCCGCCCGAGGTGTTCGTGTTCGGCCCGTACATGACGAACAGCGACGGAAAGCCGGGAATGCACATGCCGAGATGCGCGTGCGGCCCGTTGGCCCAGGCCTCGCGCAGGGTCCGTCCGCCGACGCCGGTGACCTCCATCGGGAACATGAAGTCGTTCGTCTTGAAGCCGGTGCCGTAGATCACGCAGTCGACCTCGTGCTGAGCGCCCCCCGCGGTCAGGATGCCGTTCGGCGTCATCGCCGCGACGCGATCGGTGACCAGGCTGACGTTCGGCCTCTGCAGTGCCGGCAAGAAGTGTGAGCTGAACAGCACACGCTTGCACCCGAACGTGTAGTCCGGCCAAGCCTTGCGCCGGACGTCGGCGTCGCGCAGCTGCCAGCGCATGAACAGCGAGGACCGCGCACGCCCGAGCAGCCCCACCGAGCGGGGGTGGCGGATCATCACGGTCAGCGACTCGCCGTAGTTGTAGATGAACCGCCGCCGGTAGCCCTGGAGGCCCGGCAGGTAGCGGATCGCGGCCCGGATCGGTGACGGGTAGGGGCGGTTCTTGCGCGGCATGAACCAGTTGCCCGTGCGCTGGAACACGAGCAGGCGCTCCGCGTCACGCGCGATCTCGGGCACGAACTGCACGGCGCTGGCGCCGGTCCCGATGACCGCCACCCGCTTTCCGCGGAGGTCGTAGTCGTGATCCCAGTAGGCCGAGTGGAAGCTATGACCACCGAACTGCTCCTGGCCGTTGATGCGCGGGATCGCGGGCTGGTGCAGCTGGCCGGTGGCGAGGACCACAGCGTCGGCGTCCCAGCTACGGCCGTCGCTGCTGCTCACCGTCCACCGGCAGGCCTCGTCATCCCAGGTGACGCCATCGACTTCGGTGCCGGTGATGATCTGCTGATCGACGTTCTGCCGGCGCGTCACGTCGTGGATGTAGTCGAGGATCTCGCGCTGCGGCGAGCACAGGCGCGTCCAGTCCTTGCGCTTGGCGAACGAGTACGAGTACAGGTGACTCGGCACGTCGCAGGCCGCGCCCGGATAGCTGTTGTAGTACCACGTGCCACCGATCTCGGGCGCGCGCTCGAGCACGGTCACGTCGCCGAACCCGTGGCGCGCGAGTTCGATGGCCGCGGCGATTCCGCCCAGCCCAGCTCCGACGATGACGACCTTCGGGCCCCGAGTGCTGCGCACGGGGCCGATCCTACGTCGTCGGAAGCGTCACCGTCAGATTCGAGACATCGATCGTGAACGTGCCGTTGCTGGCTCGGTAATAGGGCGCGTCACGCCCCAGCAGCTCGAGCTTGACCGTGTCGCCGGAAGCGAACTGGTAGCCGTTGCCGTGCAGCTGGAACGTGACCTGCCCTTGCTGGTTGTCGGTCAGGCGATACACGCCACGGCTGATCAGACGCTGGCTGCCGTCAGGAAGCACGTCCCAGAGCCGTCCCACCAGCTCGCCGAACTGGCCGGTCGCGTTGACCGTTGCGGTGATCGTCGGCAGCCCGAGCAACGTGAAGCCGGGGCTCGTCATCGTGTACACGGCGGTGCCCGGGTCGTTCTGCGCCGTCACCGTCTTGCACGCGTCGTTCGTTCCACCAATCGGATCGAATGCTGCCGCGGTGGCCGCGCTGCCGCCGCCCGAGGTGACGGTCTGCGTGGCGGCCGAGCCAAACGTCTGGCTGTTCGGATGAAGAGCAGGCCAGCTGGCGGCCGTGAACGGGCCGCCGCCCGGGGCGCTCTGCGGACAGGTCTGCGTGTAGGCGGTGACGCTGCCGGACGCCGGCGGCGAGCCGGCGCCGCGGAGCTCGGCGCCGAAGAAGCCGGCCGCCTGGTCGTTGAACGCCTGGTCGGTGTTGGTCTTGTTCGACCCTCGGCTGTGGCCCAGGTCGCCGAACTGGAGCGCGGCGTACCCGCCGCCGGCGCGGGTGGCGTTGTACACGCGCAGCGATTGCTCGGGCGGGAACAGGTCATCGGTCCAGCCGCTCTGAAGGAGCATCGGCGCCGGCGTGCCCGACAGGCCGTAGCCCTGGTGGTAGGTGTAGATCTGATCGCCGACCGCCTGGGCATCTGAGCCGTACGGCTCACCGGCATTGACCACCCCGAACCACGTGGTCACGTCGGCCTGGGAGTCGGCGCCGGCCGGGGCGATGTAGCCGGTGGCCTGGCCCGCGGCGTAGAGACCGCTGACGTAGCTCTGGATCTCGACCCCGATCGGGTTGCGACTCTGATCCGGCGGCGCCACCTGGGTGTCGAGGAAGCGGCCGTTCGGCAGCAGGGAGTCGACGAGATCTGACCAGGGCCAGCGCGGATACGCGGCCTTGATCGATAGCGGTTGACCCTTCGGGCTCGTCCACGCCGCGAACGTCCCGTCCGGGAGCCTGATCCGGTTCTTCAGGTAGGCGAGCTCGATGCTCTGCCCGCCGCCGTAGGAGATCCCGGTGGCGCCAATCCCATTGCGGTTGGTGATCTTCTGATCGACCAGCAGCCCGAGCAGGTACTGCGTGTCGCGCGCTTCGTAGCGCTGATCGGCCAGGTGGACCCAACCCTTGGCGCAATCCGGGGTGCGCGAGCTCGGCGTGCCGCACGAGTTGCCCCAGCCACGCGCGCTGTAGTTGAGGACGGCA
>JBJMLD010000153.1:0-10231 GCA_045805545.1 Solirubrobacteraceae bacterium
CCCCACCGACAGCCCCGGAACCACCTGGCTCGGCACGTCGGCACCGAGACATGCGGCCACGTCCATCACCTCCTCCGGCCGACCCGGCGCCAGCTCGACGGCCAGCCGCAGCGCCGCCGCGGCGTCGGCCGAGCCGCCGCCCAGCCCGGCGGCGACCGGGATGCGCTTGTCGATCTCGATCCGGACCGGCGGGCCATCCCAGCCTCGCGCCCGGAGCTCGGACAGAGCCCGAAAAGCCAGGTTCGGCCCGACCACGCCGGGACAGACGACCGCGTCACCACCGAAACCCGCATCGAGTGTCTCCAGCACCAGCTCATCAGCGAGCGAGATCGACTCGAACACCGTGACGAGCTCGTGCCGTCCGTCCTCCCGCACCGGGCCGAGAAACAACGCGAGGTTGATCTTGGCCGGCGCCAGCGCGCGGAGTCTCATGCGCGCAGTTTCGCCGCCAGCTCCCGGAACTGCTCCGGCGAGAGCCGCTCGGCCCGCGCGTCGGCCGGCAGCCCCATATCGACCAGCGCTGCACGTGCGTGGGCGCGGATGCCAGGCGGTGCGTCCGAAGCCAGGGCCAGAGACCCGGCCAGGGCCTTGCGACGGTGCGCAAATGCGTCGTGTACCAATGACCTAAGCGGCGCGTCTACGGCCACGCCGCCAGGACGGCGCGTCAGCCCGAGCAGCACCGAGTCGACGTTCGGCACCGGCCGAAACACTGTGCGTGACACCGGTCTGAGCACCTTCACGTCACACGCGAGCTGGGCCAGGACCGAGGGCACGCCGTATGCCGAGCTGCCGGGCGCCGCGGCCAAGCGCTCCCCCACCTCGCGCTGCACCATCACGATCCAGTGCCGGACACTGGCCAGGTCCTCGATCGTGCGCAGGATCACGGTGGCGGCGATGCTGTAGGGCAGATTGGCCACGACCTTGCTCGGCGCGGGCGCCAGGCCCGGCAGGTCAAGCGACAGGGCGTCGACGCCGTGCAGCGTGACGTTCGAGTGCTGGGCCAGCGCGCCCCGCAGATCGCCGAGCAGCCGCTTGTCGACCTCGACCACGTGCAACCAACCGGCGCGCGCGGCCAGGCGAGCTGACAGCACACCGAGGCCGCCGCCGATCTCGAGCACGACGTCGTCGGCCGACAGCTCGGCCAGTCGCTCGATCACGTCGAGGATGTTGCGGTCGATGAGGAAGTTCTGGCCGAGCGAGCCCGGGCCGACCGCCCGCCGAGACGACGACGAGCTGCTCACCAGCCGAAGACCGCGGCCGCGCTGCGCCGCACGCCGGCCTCGAACTCCTCGTAGGACACGCGTCGCTCGACTGCCAGCGCCGCCGCCGTGTGGACGACGTTGGCCGGCTGGTTCGGCTTGCCGCGCACGGCTTGAGGAGACAAATAGGGCGCGTCGGTCTCGACCAGCAGCCGATCCGCCGGCACCCGCAGGGCAGCTTCTCGAAGCGGTCCGGCGGACGGGTAGGTCGCGTTGCCGGCGAACGAGATCCACCAGTCGGGGTGCGTCAGGCACTCCTCGATCCGCTCCGCCATCGAGAAGCAGTGGAGGATGACGCTCAACCCGCCCGCCTCAGCCGACAACAACGACAGCGTCTCGTCGTCGGCGGCCCGCGTGTGTATCACGAGCGGCTTGCCCGTCTCCCGAGCGAGCCCGATCTGTGCCCGAAAGGCCCGCTCCTGATCGGGCCGGGGGGCGCCGTCGCGGTAGTAGTCGAGGCCGGTCTCGCCGATCGCCACGCACTTCTCATGCGCGGCCAACGCCGCGAGCTCGGCCAGGTCGGCGTCGTCGAACCCCGTGGCCGAGTTCGGGTGACGTCCGACCGCGGCAAACACCTGAGGGAAGTCCTCGGCCGAGGCCAGTGCGGCACGACACGTGGCGCCGTCGGTGCCCACCGTGACGATCCGCTCGACGCCGTTCTTCACCGCGGCGGCGACCAGCTCTGAATCGGGCGGATCGCAGAAGGCCAGATGCGTGTGGCAGTCGATCAAGGCCTCTTCGGGAACAGCGGCTCGAGCGAGCCGACCGCTCCACCCGGCGAGCCGAGGACGGCTCGCAGCTTCTCGGTGCTCTCGGGCATGTAGGGCTCGAGCATCACGTTGACGGTGCGAAGCCCCTCGACGAGCGAGGCGAGCGTCTGGTCGAGCGCCTCGGCGTTGTCGGGATCGCGCGCCAGCTGCCACGGCGCCTGCTCCTCGACATAGCGGTTCAGCCGCCGGACGCGCTGCCAGATGTGCTCGAGTGCCTGCGTCGGCTCGGCGCGGTCCATCAGCGCCGCCACCTCCTGGGGCAGGCCCTCGAGATCGGCGTCGAGGACCGGGTCGGTGGCTACCGCAGGTACGACGCCATCGCGGTAGCGCTGGACCATGGCAATCGTGCGACTAGCCAGGTTGCCGTACTCGTTGGCCAGCTCGCTCTCGTAGCGAGTCTTCACGCCATCCATGCCGACCGCGCCGTCGCTGCCGAAGCCGACGTCGCGCATCAGGTAGAAGCGGAGCGCATCAGTGCCGTACTCCTCCATGACCTCGAACGGGTCGAGCACGTTGCCGAGTGACTTCGACATCTTGCGGCCATCCGCGCCGAGCAGGAACCCGTGCACGAACACGTGCTGCGGCACGGCGATCCCGGCCGCCATGAGCATCGCCGGCCAGTAGATCGTGTGGAACTTGAGGATGTCCTTGCCGACGATGTGGTACGTCGCCGGCCAGAAGCGATCGGTCAGGTCCTCGCCGTCGCGTGCGTAGGAAAGCGCCGTGTAGTAATTGAGGAGCGCGTCGAACCACACGTAGAACACGTGCGAGCGGTCCCACGGCACCTCGACGCCCCAGTGCATCCGCGCCCGGCTCAGCGAGACGTCCTGGAGTCCCTGCCCGATGAACGAGCGGGCCTCGTTGAAGTGGCGCGGCGGCATGACGAAGTCGGGGCGCTCGGCGTAGAGCTGCTCGAGCTCGCCCTGGAAGCGCGATAGGGCGAAGAACCAGTTCTCCTCCTGCTCGCGCGTCAGCTCGATCTCGTGGATCGGGCAGCGGTTGCCCTCCAGGATCTCGTTCTCGACCTTGAAGTCGGCGCACCGTGGGCAGTACCAGCCCTCGTACAGACCCTTGTACGTGTAGCCGTTGTCGTGCACTCGCTGGAGGACTTCCTGGACCTTGGCCATGTGCTGCGGGTCGGAGGTGCGGATGAAGAAGTCGTTGGATGACTCCAGGCGCGGCATCAGCGCCTTGAAGCGCTCGGCGTTGCGGTCGGCCAGCTCCTTCGGCTCGAGGCCCTGGGCTCGTGCTGCATCGGCCACCGGCTCGCCATGCTCGTCGGTCCCGGTGAGGAAGAACACGTCCTCGCCGCGCTGGCGCATGTGGCGCGCGAGCACGTCGGCGGCGATTGTCGTGTACGCGTGACCGAGGTGCGGTTGCGCGTTGACGTAGTAGATCGGTGTCGTGATGTAGAACGACATGGCTTGATTTAGAGCCTATCGGCGGCCTGAGCAGCGCTCCCCCACGCGACCAAGCGCGACAAGGCAGCCCGCTGCCACTTCACGTAGAGGTCAGCTCGCGGTAGAGGGCGTTGGCCGGAACGCCGGTCAGCTCAGAGACGACCGCCGCGGCCGGGCGCGGCTTGGCGCCGGCCTCGACGAGCCGGCGCAGCGCGTCCACGGCCGGCGTTATGTCGGCGGCGGAGCGCGGCGGGGCGGCACCGACGACGAGCACTACCTCGCCGCGCGGTGCCTCGGCGCCGTAGCGCTCGGCCAGCTCGGCCGCGCTCCCGCGCACGACTTCCTCGTGGAGCTTGGTCAGCTCGCGGGCCACGGCGACGGGTCGTTGTGGGTCGATCTCGGCCAGCACGGCCAACGACGCCGCCACTCTGCGGGGCGATTCGAACGCCACCAGCGTGTCGGGCGTGTCGAACGCGGCGACCAGGTCTGCGCGCTTGCGCGGCAGAAAGCCAGTGAAGCGCCACCGATCGGCCGGCAGCGCGCTGGCCACGAGCGCGGCCAGCGCCGCCGAGGGTCCCGGCAGCACCTCGACCGCCAGGCCCGCAGCAACCGATGACTGCACGAGCACAAAGCCGGGATCGGACACGAGTGGCATGCCCGCGTCGGACACGAGCGCGACCACCGCGCCGGCCTGCATCCGCTTGACCAGCTCGGCGGCGCGCGCGGTCTCGTTGTGCTCGTGGTAGGAGACGAGCGTGGCCTTGACGCCGTAACGGTCGAGTAGGACGCGGGTGCGACGCGTGTCTTCGCAGGCGACGACGTCGGCGTCACGCAGGGCGGCGAGGACCCGCAGCGTCACGTCCTCGAGGTTCCCGATCGGCGTCGGGCAGACGATCAGGCGGCCGCCGGTCACGCCGCCTCGCCACGTACGGCCACCCCGTCGAAGGCCAGCGTCGCCGCCCCGACCATGCCGGCCTCGACACCGAAGTGCGCGCCCACGATTCGCACCTCGTCGCGGCCCGGCGCCAGCGCGCGCTCGGCCACGACCCGCCGCGCCGGAGCCAGCAGCAGATCGCCGGCCCCCATCACACCGCCGCCGATGACGACGACCTGCGGGTTGAAGATGTTCACGTAGTTGGCGATCCCGATGCCGAGCCGCGTGCCGATCAGCTCGAGCACGCTGAGGGCCGCCTCGTCGCCGTCGTGGGCGAGCTCGGTGACGAGTGGGCCGGCCAGCTCGCGGCCCTCGGCCAGGGCCTGCCCGAGTCCGGAGCTGGGGTTCTCACGTGCGGCGCTCAGCGCTTCGCGCGCTAGCGCCTTGCCCGAGGCCAGCGATTCCAGGCAGCCATGGTTGGGGCAGTTGCCCTGGCAGGGCGGGCCGTTGATATCGATGACGACGTGGCCGAGCTCGGCCGCGGCACCGATCGCGCCGCGGTAGGGGCGATCGCGCAGGATCAGCCCGCCGCCGATCCCGGTGCCGAGTGTGAGCAGCACGACTTCGCTGGCGCCTCGCGCGGCGCCGGCACGGTGCTCGGCGATGGCGGCGGTGTTGCCGTCGTTGTCGACGAACACGGGCAAGCCGAGGCGCTCGGCCATGACGTCGCCGAAGGCAATATTGGCCAGGCTCAGATTGACTGCCTGCACGGCGATTCCGGTGCGGAAGTCGAACGTGCAGGGGATTCCGAAGCCGACCGCGACGACCTCGCCGCCGGCCGCCTCGCGCGTTTCCGTGACCGCGTTGACAGCAGTCTCGATGAGCGCGGACTGATCGAGACCGGCCACGCGACGCTGCGTGCGGTGATGGACTGCGAGCCCATCGTCGACGGCGCCAGCGAGCAGCTTGGTCCCGCCCATGTCGACGCCGATGGTCCGACGGGCCGGCATGGTCGTCACTATATGCAGTCCCGGATGTCTGACGAGGCCGACAACCGGGCGCCGTCCGACGACCCGCCCTACCGGGTCTACCGCGGCGGGCAGTCGTCCCGCGCGGCGTCGGAGGAGCGCCCATACACCGTGTATCGCTCGCGCCCGCGCGGGCTGCGCGCGCGCCTGCGCGGAGAGGAGGACTCCGAGCTGGCCGACCGCCCGCCCGAGCGTGATGGCCGCGGGCCGCGACCGGGCGGCCCTCGGACGCCGGGTCAGATCGCCAAGCGGGTGCTCAAGTACGTGGCCATCGCGGTCGTGGCCTGGCTGCTGCTCTCGCTCGTGTTATTCATCGTGAGCGCGCAGATCGAGACCTCGAAGCTGCCGAGCTCGGCCAGCGACGCGCTGTCCTCCGGCGGCAACATGGTGTTCTCGGCCGACAACGTGCTGATCGTCGGTACAGACCAGCGGCCGAAGGGGACCCACGAGGCGGGCGCCAACGTGAACGACGCCGGCAGTCGATCGGACACGCTGATGTTGTGGCGGGTCGGCGGCGGCACCTCACGCCGCCTGTCGATACCGCGCGATACGGCCGTGGACATCCCCGGACACGGCCTACAGAAGATCAATGCGGCGTATGCATTCGGCGGACCGGCGCTCACGATCAGGACGGTCGAGGCGTTCACAGGCGTCAAGATCAACCACCTGATCATCATCAACCTGGCCGCGTTCCCGCAGTTCATCGACGCGATCGGCGGCATCGACATCCGCACCGGCCGGATCTGCTCGGACATCAGCGGCGGCGTGAAGAACGGCGGCTTCTCGCTTCATCTTCGGCCCGGCGAGCACCATCTCGACGGAAAACAGGCGTTGGTCCTGGCCCGTACCCGGCACAACACGTGCAATCCCGCCGAGAACGACATTACGCGCGTGCGCCGGCAGCAACAGATCCTGAACTCGGTCAAATCGCAGCTCATATCGGTCGGCACGTTCTTCCGCCTGCCATGGGCGTCCTGGGACGCGCCGAAGGTGCTGCGCACGGACATGGGCGGCTTCACGCTGCTGAGCCTGTTCGCGGCGGCGGAGTTCGGCGGCTCGGCGCCGGTCAACGTGCTCAAGCCGAGCGGTGTCACGACGCTGCCGGACGGGGAGTCGGCGCTGACGATCTCCGGCGCGGCGGTGCATTCGGCCGTGGCCAAGCTCGTCAAGGGCTGAGGATCGCGTCTCAGCCGCGAGCGAGACCGCTTCGAGACTCGGCCGCTACTGACGAACGGTCGACCCGGCT
This sequence comes from Solirubrobacteraceae bacterium, assembly GCA_045805545.1. GTDB lineage: Bacteria > Actinomycetota > Thermoleophilia > Solirubrobacterales > Solirubrobacteraceae > Palsa-465. The sequence goes on from JBJMLD010000153.1 coordinate 6,578, forward strand.
TTACCTTGCCGGGACAACCTACGAGAGGGGTAACTCGATCATGTTTGGTGGGAAGAAGAAGAAGATCCTCGCCGAGGGGACGCAGGCGCGCGCAGTAGTCGTCAACGTCCAGGACACCGGCATAACGGTGAACGACAACCCGCGCGTCAAGCTGACGCTGCAGGTCCAGCCCGAAGGCCAGATGCCGTTCGAGGTGACCAAGAAGCAGACGGTTTCCCGCGTGTCGATCCCGCGGGTCGGCGATGAGTACCTCGTCCGCTTCGACCCCGCCAAGCCCGAGGACGTCGAATTCGACACCGCCGCGGCGGCGCAGGTGAACGCGACGGCGCAGCAGTCGATGGCGGAGGCGGCCGCGGCTTCGGTCCCGTCGGACCTGGCGGCTACCGGGATCCTCGGACGCGGCGCATTGGTCGACGTCCAGAAGACGCCGATCGGCCAGCTCGTCGACTGTGCGATGACCGTCGGCGTGCGACTCGTCGACGGCACTCCGTCCTACAAGACCCAGACCCGGATCTCGCTCGCCGCTGAGAATGCCGCGCGGCTCATCCCGCACCAGACGCTGTTCACGGTGCGCGCCGATCCCAACAATCATCAACGCGTCGCGTTGTCACTCGGCGAGCCCACGCCGGTCGTGACGATCGACGAGCCGTCGGTCGTGGATCCGCCGGCGCGGGCGCTCGCCCAGGGGACGCCGTGCCGGGTCGAGATCCTCGCCCACGGCCAGCAGTTCCTGCGCCTGCCGACAGGCGAGGAGCTGTACGCCACCAAGGTCCGCGTCGTCGACGACGGGTCCGAGACTCAGATCTTCCTGCCCGTGCCGGCTAGCGCCCAGGGCCTGCTCCAGGACGGCAAGCAGCTGCCGGCCAAGCGGATCCTGGCCGAGCCGAGCGTGATGACGGTCGACTGGGCGGCCGCCCAGAGCGAGGCCGGGGCGCTCGCCTAAGGGCGTTCCGGCTTAGTCCGACTTCGAGGCCGTCGACGTCGACGAGGTGGTCGACTCGGACTTCTTCGCCGGTGTGGAGGAGGAGTCCGAGTCGGACTTCGTCGAGGTGCTCGAGTCGGCCGGCTTGTCGTGGCGCTTGCCCGGCCCCTCGCCGGACTCCTTCATCTCGCGAGCGCGCTTGCGCGTGCCGTAGTCGGTGTTGTAGAAGCCCGACCCCTTGAAGTGGACCGCCACCGGGCGAAACACCCGCTCAACCGGGGCCTCACACGTCTCGCATACCGAAACCGGATCGTCGCTCATGCGCTGCATAACCTCGAACGTATGGCCCTGCTGGCACCGGTACTCGTAGATCGGCATCGCTTTACCAAGTATAGCCTTCGCCCTTTGGCACTCTCAACCGGAGAGTGCCAACCACGCTCCGTGCGCCCCGTAGTCAGGCGGCGGTCGCAGCCACCGGGGCGCCGACCAGATGACGCACCAGGAACTCCGTCTGATCGCCCACCGCGCGTTCGAACGGCTCTCCGAGATAGACCTCGAAGTGGCCGACCGCGTAGCGCTTGATCTCCGCTCGCGGTGCCGCGCTGACCAGCTTGGCGGTGCGCTGCGCCGGGGCGACGGTGTCGCGATCGCAGATGCAGAACAGGGCAGGGCAACGCAGCCTGCCCGCCGCTCGCCCGGGCCGGTACGTGGCCACGCGAACCGCGATCCGGGCCGCGACCTGGTTACGCCACGGTGAGTCCGTGGCGGTCATGGCACGGAAGCCAGACTCGGCATCGTCGGTGCTCATCACCGCGAACGAGCCGGGCGGGCCGACGGCCGGGATCAGATGCGGCGGCCGGTGCCGCAGGCCGCCGAGCTCGTCCCGAAGCCCCGCGACCGTCGCGCGGAGCATGTTCGCCGGTCCGAGGATGGGCAGCGAGGCGAGCGAGTCGGTGAACGGGCATTGGGAGACGATCGCGGCGATGCTCGAGTCGCCGGCCGCGACCGCGATCACGTGCCCACCGGAGAACGACGATCCGAACAGGGCCACGCGGCCGGGGTCGACCCAGTCCAGGCTGCGCGCGTAAGCAACCGCGGCACGGTAGTCGTCGTGCTGGCGGCGGATGTCGAGGAGCTGGCGAGGCTCGCCGCCGCTTACGCCGAAGTGCCGGTAGTCGAACAGGAGGGCACCAATGCCCGCGGCGCAGAAACGCTCGGCGTAGGCGTCGAGGCGCTGGTCGCGCGTGGCCGAGAAGCCGTGGGCCATCACGATCAGCGGCTGGGGTCCGTCGCCCTCGGGGCGGTAGAGCCAGGCCGCGCAGTCGGTCCCGCTCGAAGAGAAGCTGACGTCGGTCCGGTTCACGTCAGCTCCAGCCTACCCCTAATCCATGAACGTTCCGGCGCTGATGTTGATCGCGGCTGCGGTGAGGCTGCGGGCGCGGTCCGACGCCGCCCAGGCCGCGGCGTTGCCGACATCCTCGAGCGTGGCGGCTCGGCCGAGCAGCGTGGAGGCGTCGATCATCGGTTGGATCCGCTCGCGCATGGACGGGTCCGAGATCGCCTCCGGGATCCCGCTCGTTTTGAGCGTGACCACGCGCACATGATCGTCGGCGAGCTCCGCGGAGAGCTGGCGGCGCATCGCCTCCATGGCGTGAAACGCGGTCTGAAGCGCGCCGAGATGCGCGCCACGGGGCGGGTCGGCGGCACCGCCGAACATCAGGATCACCCCGCCTGAGGGTTGCCGGCGCATGTGCCGCGCCGCGGCACTGGTGGTGATCAGGTTCGTCCGTACTGCTGTCGTCACCGGCCGGACGTAGTCCTCGACGTCCATCTCGACCATCGGGGTGCCCTGCACGTCGCCGTGCGAGATCAGGTTGAAGGACACGTCGATGCTCCCCGCCGTGGCGACGACGTGGTCCGCATGCGCGTCGACCGCGGCGCGATCGAGCGCGTCGAGCACCGCGACGTCGACGGCGTCTGACTCGATCGAGTCCGCCACCGCCTCCAGCTTCGCTCGCGTCCGGCCGGCGAGAAACAGCCGTGCCCCCTCCCGAGCGAACGCACGCGCCACCGCGCCACCGATCGCGCCACCACCGCCATAGATCACTGCCGTCTTGTTCTCAAGCTGCATGAAGCACCTCCGTAGCCGGGTTCGTCGAATCTCAGACCGCCACCGCACGCGGAACTCATCGCGGCATGGCTAGCATCCGCCGCCCGATGAGCGCCACCGAACCGGTCACGATGGACAAGATCGTCTCGCTGTCCAAGCGCCGCGGCTTCGTGTTCCCGAGCAGCGAGATCTACGGCGGGCTCGGCTCGAGCTACGACTACGGCCACTACGGAGTGCTGCTCAAGAACAACGTCAAGGGCGAGTGGTGGCGGACCATGCTGCAGCAGCGCGACGACATCGTCGCGCTCGACTCGGCCATCATCCAGCACCCCCGGACGTGGGAGGCGAGCGGGCACCTGGCCGGCTTCACCGATCCGCTCGTCGACTGCAAGGCGTGCGGCCAGCGCTTCCGGGCCGACCACCTCGACCAGCTGCAGTGCCCGCAGAAGCCGTCGGTGCACCCGGGCGAGGGCCCCAACTGCGAGCTCACCGAGGCGCGCGAGTTCAACCTGATGTTCGAGACGACGGTCGGACCGGTGAAGGACAGCGGCTCGGTCGCCTACCTGCGCCCCGAGACCGCCCAGGGCATCTTCATCAACTTCAAGAACGTCCTGCAGTTCTC
>JBJMLD010000154.1:0-21995 GCA_045805545.1 Solirubrobacteraceae bacterium
GATCGTCCACAACCTGCCTGAGCAGGGCGGCGTGTGGGTCACGACCAGCGCTCACCGCGAGACTGTCGTGCTCACAGTCGAGAACACCGGCGAACTGCTCACGCCGCAGCTGGTCGCCACGCTTGCCGAGCCGTTTCAGCGCGGCTCGAGGCGCGTACGCACCGACCACGCAGGGGTCGGTCTGGGCCTGGCGATCGTCAAAAGCATCGCCCAGGCGCACGACGGGACCCTCATCCTCACACCCCGGGCCGCCGGCGGGCTCCGCGTCACGGTGAAGCTACCCGCCAACCGACGTCGCTGTAGCAGCTGACGGCCAGGGGATCGTGGCACCGAACGGGACCTTTCGAGTGGCCCGGGCAGGACTCGAACCTGCGCGCGACGGATTATGAGTCCGCTGCTCTGACCACTGAGCTACCGGGCCGGCGGGCGAGCGGTCGCCGCCCGCCGGCGCGACGCTAGCACCGCGGGGGTTTGCGGTAGCCTCCAGGCCGACGATGTTGGCGTTCGGCGATCAGGCTCTGGGGCAGACACTCGCGCTGCTGGCCACGTTCGTCGGGATCGGGATCCTGGTCAACCTGCTGATCTTCTACATCGTGGCCCAGGTTCTGGCCGAACGGAAGCAGAACCAGGAGACCAATCGCGGCACCCAGTAGGTGCCGGCGGGCAGGGCGAGGAAGGCGTTACCGTTGCGGCGCGCTCTGGCCGACGGACTGGAGCTCGATGACGACCGTCAACGGATCGACGTTGACGCGGTCCACGACTATCTGAGCAACGAGTCCTACTGGTCGCGGGGCCGCTCGCGGCAGGATGTCGAGCGGACGATCAAAGAGGCGGCCCGCGTAATCGGGCTGTTTGACGACGCCCGGCAGGTCGGCTTCGCCCGGGTCATCTCAGACGGGGTTCACGTGGCGCACCTGTGCGACGTGTATGTCCTGGCGGGCTATCGTGGGCGCGGGATCGGGGTCGAGCTGGTGCGCGAGGCGGTCGACAATGGGCCCCACGCGAACCTGAACTGGACGCTGGCCACGGAGGACGCCCACGGGCTGTATCGGCGGTTCGGTTTCACGCAACCGAACCCCCGCTTGATGGAACGTCGCGGACAGCGCTGAAGGAACGGCGGCAGCAGGCGTCGAATGAGACGCCTGCCGATGAAGCCAGCCACCACGACGACTCCCACCGCCGAGACCAACAACGGTCATCAGGCCCTGTCCGGGTACATCCGCGCCCGCTTCGATGAGTTCTCGCGCTCTCAGAAGGACGTTGCCCAGTACATCGTCGACCACCTTGACGAGGCGGCGTTTCAGACCGCCGAGGAACTGGCGCGCCGCGCCAACACTTCCTCCAGCACGGTCGTGCGATTCTCGCAGGCGCTCGGGTTCGAGGGCTTCCCTGAGCTCCAGCAGGCGGCGCGCGACGAATACCGCCGCCGGCCGCCGGGGCTGACCGAGACTGTCACAGCCGCGGCGCCGCTGTTCTCGCTTGACCACACGGAGTTCGAGGCGGCGCTGGCCGCCGATCACGTCAATGTCGAGGACACGGCGCACAAGCTGAGCCGCTCAGACGTGGAAGCGGCGGTCGACGCGATCGTCTCGGCGGAGAAGGTGCTGATCGCCGGTACCGACCAGATGGCGTTCTTTGCCAGCTACCTGCGCCACCTGCTGATGCTGCTCGACCTGCGCGCCGAGATCGTCGCCAGCCCGAGCCAGGAGGCGCTCGGACGACTCAGCCGAATCGACGATCAGACCCTAGTGATAGGTCTTTCAGCTGGGCGGCCGCATCCGCTGATCACGCGGACGATGAAGCTGGCTCGCCACCGCAAGGCACCGACGTTGGCGATCACCGACGCCACTCTCTCCGAGGTGGCTCGGCTGGCCCGAATTCGCCTTTACTACTCGTCGAACACGCCGGCCTTCGTTCGCTCGCACACGGCGCTCCTGTCCCTGATCCAGGCGCTGGCCTACGGCGTGTACGCGCGCGACGCGCAGCAGTACGACGTGCGCATCAAGGCCTTCCGGCTGAAGTAGCGCGGCGAGCGATGCCGCTCGTCCACCACGAGCTGTGCTTCGGGTGCGGGCGCACGAACCTGTTCGGGCTGCTCGTCGAAGTGCAGCGGATCGCGGGCAACGAGGTTGCCGGTCGCTGCTTCGTCAAGCAGGATCACCAGGGTGGCCAGGTCGGGCAAGCCCACGACGGGATCATCGCGGCAGCGTTGGCCGAGGCGATGTCGCTTGCGGCGGCCAGTGAGGACGCGCCCGTCCGGACGCTCGCCACATTGGCCGTAAGCTTCGAATCGATGGCGACGGCTCCCGTGGGCACGTTCATCGAACTCACGGCGCGGGCCGACGGTGCCGGCGCGGCGACGGCAACCGCTCGCTCCGGGTCTGAGCTCGTCGCCACGGCGAGCGCCACCTACAGTTAGCCGCGCGAGCGCCACGGGTACGAGGTCAGGTGCCCGATCATGGCTGAGAACCTGACCCGGCAGATTCTGCGCGAGCACCTGCGCGACGGCGAACTCAAACCCGGCGCGGCGATCTCGCTGCAGATGGATCAGGCGCTGCTGCAGGACGCGACCGGCACGATGGCGCTGATGCAGTTCGAGGAGCTCGGCGTCCCGCGCGTGAAGGTCGAGCGCGCGGTGCAGTACGTCGACCACAACGTCGTCCAGCTCGACTACAAGAACCCGGACGACCACCGGATGCTCCAGGCGCTGGCCCGCAAGCACGGCTTGCACTTCTCGCGCCCCGGCAACGGAATCAGCCACTACATCCACATGGAGCGCTTCGGCAAGCCGGGGCAGACGATGCTCGGCGCCGACTCGCACACCACGCAGGCGGGCTGCGTCGGGATGATCGCGATCGGCGCCGGCGGGCTCGACGTCGCCGTCGTGCTCGGCGGCTACCCATACGAGATCGCATGTCCAGAGGTGGTCGAAGTCCACCTCGAGAACCAGCTGAACCGCCCATGGGTGCAGGCCAAGGACATCATCCTCGAGCTGCTACGCCGGCTCAGCGCCAGCGGCGGCAAGAACAAGATCTTCGAGTTCACCGGCCCGGGCACGCACGACCTGAGCATCCCCGAGCGCGCGACGATCGCCAACATGATCGCCGACCTGGGCGGCACGGCCGGCGTGTTCGGACCCGACGAGAAGACCAAGGAATGGCTGGAGGGACAGGGCCGGGCCGAGGATTTCAGCGAGCTGAAGCCCGACGACGGAGCCGAGTACGACGACCGGATCGATATCGACCTGGCCGAGCTCGGCCCGCTCGTGGCCAAGCCGCACAATCCGGACAATGTCGTCCCGGTCGAGGAGGTCAAGGGCACGCCGATTGCCCAGGTGTGCATCGGCTCATCGGTCAACTCGGGGTACAACGACCTGGCTCTGCCCGGCGCGATACTGGCCGACAAGGACGGCCAGATCGTGCACCCCGACATCGCGGCGACGGCGACGCCGGGTTCGCGTCAGATACTGGCTGCGATCGCCGAGTCCGGCGTGTATCGCCAGCTCTCCGACGGCGGCGTGCGGATGCTCGAGCCAGTGTGCGGGCCATGCGTCGGCATGGGCCAGGCACCGCCGTCGGACGCCAACAGTCTGCGCACGTTCAACCGCAACTTTCCCGGACGCTCCGGCACGCCCGAGGACTCGGTCTTCCTGTGCTCGCCGGCGGTCGCCGCCGTGTCCCTACTGAAAGGCAAGATCGAGGATCCGCGCGAGTACGGCGAGGCACCCGAGCTGCTGCCGATGCCCGAGCTGAGGCCCTACGTCGACGACGTGCACATCTTCGCGCCGGCCGACGAGCAAGAGGCGGAGAAGATCGAGATCCCGCGCGGACCGAACATCAAGCGCCCGCCCGAGCACAAGCCGATGGAGGAGTCGCTCGAGGCGTGTGTGGCCACCGTCCAGCCGGACAACATCTCTACCGGTGACCTGGCCCCGGACGGCGTCGAGGTGATGGCCTACCGCTCAAACGTGCCGGCGATCGCCGAGTTCACGCTGCGCCACCGCGATCCCGATTTTCGTAAGCGGCTGAAGGAGTGGGGGAGTGGGCTGATCGTGGCGGGCGAGAACTACGGCCAGGGATCGTCGCGTGAGCACGCCGCGTTGGCCCCGCTTCACCTCGGCGTCAAGGCGGTGATCGCCAAATCGTTCGCGCGCATCCATCGGCGCAACCTGGTCGCGCAGGGAATCGCGGCGCTGACGTTCAAGGACGCGAGCGACTACGACAAGGCCGAGGTGGGGCAGAGGTGGACATTCCCCAACTTGCGTCAGGAGCTGAGCGAGGGTGCCGACACGATCACGGCCAAGATCGACGACGGCGAGGAGATCCAGCTCGGGCACGACTTCTCAGAGCACGAGCGCGAGATCCTGGTCGCCGGTGGGTTGCTCTCCTACCTGCGCGACCACGATGGCGCGCATGAGAACGGTGCCGGAAATCACAAATAAGCCCCTACGCACCAAAAAGAGGTTTGACAGAGTCAGGCAGTGGGTACCACGGCCCCGGCGGCCGCCCGCCGCCACCGCGACGCGTGTCCAGACGCGGGCGGAACCTTGGAAAGGGAGGTATCGATGCATCTGTGGCCTCGGTCGTGGAGGTCAGCCCGCGCGATGGTGTGCGGGCTTACGCTGTCCGCAGTAGCGCTGGCTCTGCCGGCGTCCTCTGGCGCGGCGACTGTCGGAAACTTTTCCTACGGGCAGCTCCAATCGACGCTGGTCGGAGCGTCCGGCTGCGGCACCAACTCGGCGGGTGAGCCGGCGATCCATGTCTCCCGCGCCAACGACGTGTTCCTCGGCTCCGAACAGGGTCTCGGCGGCGGCAGCGTCCTGTGGCGCGGGCTGAACGCGGTTGGCGGCGCGACGGCGTCCGGCTGCGGTCTGGAATACCGCGGTCAGCCGAACGCCATCGGGGGCTTCGGCGCCTCGGGTGGCGACATCGACCTGGCGATCGCGAACGCGCCGAACGCGAGCGGCAAGTACAACCTGTACGTCGCGAGCCTCAATCTCGGCTCGGTCAACGTCGCGCGGTCAAGCGACAACGGCGCGACGTTTTCTCAGTCCCCGGTGCAGGCCGGCCTCCCGGGTGACGACCGCGAGTGGATCGCGGCGTTCGGCGCCAACACCTCGCTGCTCAGCTTCCACGACGTCACGACGAACAACATCGACGTGCTGCGCTCCGATGACGGCGGCCAGACCTACGTGCACACCTCGCGTGTGATCCCGGACACCGACTACAAGGCGTCGAGCAACGAGCTCGGGAACCTCGTGATCGATCACCGCAACCTGCCGGACACGACTGGCAACTTCTACGCCTATCAGGCCTTCGTTGCGCCCTCGAGCTCGTCGGGATCGCATAACAACGAAGCGTTCCTCGGCGTCTCCTCGGACGGCGGCCACACGTGGGCGGACAACGCGATCCCGTGCAGCACGGCCGGCGCTTCGACCGATCTGAACCACAACTTCCCCAACGTGTCGGTCGATCCGGCGGGGAACGTCTGGTACGCCTGGTCTGACGACAAGAACATCTACACCGCTGAGTCGACCGACCATGGCAAGACTTGGTCCTGCTCGGCTGCCGTCTCGACGAGCACCGCGCAGGCGATCTTCCCCTGGCTGGTGGCGACCTCGGGTGGTGTCGATCTCGTCTACTACGGCGCACCGACGGCCAGCAACCCGACGTGGTCGGTCTACTTCGCCCAGAACACCGCGGGATCCTGGGGGACTCCGCAGCAGCTGATGGCAGTCCACCAGGGCGCCGTTTGCGAGGGCGGCATCAACTGCACCTCCGGACGCAACCTGTTCGATGACTTCGGCGTCGACACGGACAGCTCCGGCTGGGCGCACATCGCGTTCTCGCAGGACAGCCCGAGCCTCGGCGGATCCGGTACCTCCACCGGCTACGCCGTGCAGACGGGCGGGACTGCGGTAGGCGCGCCCAACAACTGATCGCCGTATCCAGGTATGCCGTGGGCCGGCCGCTTTGAGCGGCTGGTCTACGGCAGCCCGGAAGAGCCGGAGAGGCTCACCGTCGCCCGACCAGCAGCGCCTGCGTCGCACGGCCGACGCGCCCCCGGCGGTCGAACAGCACGCTCTCGGCCATCCCGATCCCGTCGGCCGGGATCATCGTCTGGGCGGACAAGGCGATCCATTCCCCGACCGGGATGCGCTCGATGTACAGCGTCAGGTCCGGGTTGATGAACGTGTAGTCGCTCCACGGCAGCACGGTGCTGATCCCGTTGCCGAAGTCGCCCGCCGCGGCCAGACGCTGCAACGGCGACGGATTCTCGCCGGCCACGATCGGCGTGCGCAGCCGGAACCACGCGGTCGACGGCCCGCCGCCGAACCGGCCGTCGACGAACTTGATTTCGATCGCGTCCGGGGCGAACATCGGGTGATACGGCGGCGCAAAGTCGTTCTCGCGCCCACCCTCGGGGTCGGGTGGCGGCGGGAGCACCGGCGTCGGCGCCGACACGCCGCCGGCCAACCTCACCTGCAGCGCTCGGGCTCGCACGACGACGGTTCCGTCGGCTGACGAAGCCGATGCCTCGAGGAGTTGGACGCGCCGCCCGGGCCGAACCACGGATGCCTCGACCCTGATTTCCCCCAGCGGCGCCGGTCGCAGGAACTCGTAGGTCACGCGCGCGATCGTCAGTCCATCGGCGGCCGGCAGCTGCTCAAACGCTCGCATCAGCAGAGCCGCCGGGGCGCCGCCGTGCTGCGCATCCGGATCCCACGGGCCGCGCGCCAACGCGGTGGCGACGAATCGTCCGTCGAGAGCTTCAAATATCGCCGCTTCGGACATGCCGGCACAAGCTAGCGCCCGGCTACACTGGCCGACATGAGTCAGGAGAACGGAACCGCGCGCGACGAGGCCACCTTCACCGTCAAGGCAGGCTTGGCGGAAATGCTCAAGGGCGGCGTGATCATGGACGTGGTCACGCCCGAGCAGGCGAAGATCGCCGAGGACGCGGGCGCCGCCGCGGTGATGGCGCTCGAGCGAGTTCCGGCAGACATCCGCCGCGACGGCGGCGTGGCACGGATGAGCGACCCCGTGATGATCCAGGGCATTCAGGAGGCCGTCACGATCCCCGTTATGGCCAAGGCCCGGATCGGCCATTTCGTCGAGGCCCAGGTGCTGGAGGCGCTCGAGGTCGACTACATCGACGAGTCCGAAGTGCTGACGCCGGCCGACGAGGCCAACCACATCGACAAGTGGGCGTTCAAGGTGCCGTTCGTATGCGGCGCGACCAACCTCGGCGAGGCGCTGCGCCGCATCGGCGAGGGCGCGGCGATGATCCGCTCCAAGGGCGAGGCGGGCACCGGCGACATCGTCGAGGCAGTTCGCCATCTGCGGTTGATCGGTGGCGAGATCCGCCGTCTTACCATGCTCGACGACGCCGAGCTCGCCACCGCGGCGAAGAACCTCCAGGCGCCGCTGCATCTCGTGCGACAGGTGGCCGGCGACGGTCGCCTCCCCGTCGTGCTGTTCTGCGCGGGCGGAATCGCCACGCCGGCCGACGCTGCGATGGTCATGCAGCTCGGGGCCGAAGGCGTGTTCGTCGGCTCAGGCATCTTCAAGTCAGAGGATCCGGAGCGGCGCGCCCGCGCGATCGTCGAGGCGACCACGCATTACCAGGATCCGGCCCGCGTCGCGGCGGCTTCGACCGGCCTCGGCCAGCCGATGGTCAGCCTCGAGACCAGGAAGCTCGAGCCCGAGCAGCTCCTGGCGCCGCGCGGCTGGTAGGCGCACATGCCGCAGACCGTCGGCATCCTTGCCCTGCAAGGCGGCTTCGAGGCGCACGCGGCGATCGTGCGCTCGCTCGGCGCCGAGCCGCGCGAGGTCCGCGTTCCGGCGGACTTGGAGGGCCTGGACGCGCTGATCATCCCGGGCGGCGAGTCGACCGTGATGACGCTCGGGATCGAGCGCGAGCAGCTGGCCGAACCGCTGCGGGCGCTCGTGGCGCGCGGGACGCCCGTACTCGGGACGTGCGCCGGCCTGATCATGCTCGACCGCGACCACCTCGGCGTGCTCGACGTCCGCGCTGAGCGAAACGCCTTCGGCCGACAGCTGCGCTCCTTCGAGACGGACGTCGAACTCAACAACATCGGCGGCGGGCCTGTGCACGGCGTGTTCATCCGCGCCCCGTGGGTGGCCGAATCCGGCGCCGGCGTCGAGGTGCTGGGAAGCGTCGACGGCCATCCGGTGGCGGTCCGTCAGGGCAACGTGATCGCCGTGGCCTTCCATCCGGAGCTGGCCGGCGAGGCGCGGCTGCACGAAGTGCTGCTGGCGATGAACGGCGCCGGCGAAGCCGGCTAGTCGCGGCTGGCCGGCTCGCGCTGGCGATCCACGAACGAGCGGAAGTCCCGCTCGAATGCCGCCCAGTCGAACCGCAGGCCGTCCGGCTCGGGCGGCGGCTGCTCGTCGACGGGCTCGTCGCCGCCGTCGTCGGGCGGGTCCTCGGAGTCGCGTCCACGAGAAAGCCAGGCGGCGAGGGCGCAGACGATGATTCCGGCCGCGTAGACGAGCGCGGCCAGGGCGGGATGGCCGGTGAGCGAAGCCAGGCCGCCGACGGCATACAGAGCCAGGGCGGAGATCACGAGACGGCGTAGATCCGACCCGGGAACCGCCTTGCGCGGCCGCTGCGCGCAAGCGCTGATGAAGATTCCGGACGCGAGCACAACCGCGAGCACCAGCTTCCACGAATCTGAGGGCGGTACCACCATCGCTTACCCCGATGATCGGCACCTTCGCGCCGGAATTCAACCCCAGGATGCAGATTAAGTAAGAGCCCTACACCACGAGGCCATGTCGCATCGTGTTCTCGGTCACGGCGCGCGGCTCGACGAAATGGAGCAGGTAGTCGGGCCCGCCGGCCTTGGTGCCGGTGCCGGACAGGCGGTTGCCGCCGAACGGCTGTCGGCCGACCATCGCCCCCGTGATCCCGCGATTGACGTACAGGTTCCCCACCGGCGTTCGCGCGCGGACCATCCTGACGATCGCCGGGTCACGCGCGAACAGCCCGCCGGTCAGGGCGAACGGCAGCCCCTCGACGACGTCGAGCGCCTCGGCGACATCGCGCACCCGGTTGATCGTGAGCAGTGGCCCGAACACCTCCTCGCCGAGCACGGGAGAATCGTTTGCGATGTCGGCAGCCACGACTGGCGGGCAGAACCATCCCTCGGGCGGCACGCCATCGTCGCCGCCGCGCGCCACGATCGTGCCATCGCGCTCGGCGATGGCGTCGTAGCGGAGCACCCTTTCCTGCGCCTCCTGCTCGATTACGGGCGGGACATCGGTGCTCAGCGATGACGCCTGACCGACAACGAGAACGCGCGCGGCCCCGCCCACCCGCTCGATCAGCTGGTCGGCGATCGCCTCGTCGACCAGTACGCGCGAAGCGGCCGAGCATTTCTGGCCGGCATACACAAAGGCGGAGGAGACGATCGCCGGCACGGCCTCGTCGAGGTCGGCGTCGGAGGCCACGATCACGCAGTTCTTCCCGCCCATCTCGGCCACCACGTGTTTGAGGTGCAGCTGACCGGGCGCGACGTCTGCTGCGGCGCGCATGATCTCCAGACCGACAGGCATCGAGCCGGTGAAGGCGATCGCGTGCACGCCCGGGTGGCGGACGAGCGCAGCGCCGATGTCGCCGTATCCGGGTAGGAAGCCGATCGCCTCGTCCGGGACGCCGCCGGCCCGGAGCGCTTCAACCAATCGCCAAGCGATCCCGGGCGACTGCTCGGCCGGCTTCAGGACGACGCCATTGCCGGCGGCAAGCGCCGCCGCGGTCATCCCGCACGGAATCGCCAGCGGGAAGTTCCACGGGCTGATGACCGCGACCACGCCGCGCGGCACGTAGCGCAGCTCGTTGCGCTCGCCGGGGACCTGGAGCACCGGTCGTCCCGCCTCGAGCTCGATCGCCCCGCGCGCGTAGTACTCCAGGAAGTCGATCGCCTCGCACACGTCGCCGTCGGCCTCGGGCCAGGGTTTGGCGCACTCGCGGACCTCGAGGGCGGCCAGCTCGAGCCGGCGCGAGCGCAGCCACGCCGCCGCGCGCATGAGCGCCTCCGCGCGCCGGGCGGCACCGATCTCGCCCCACGCGCTCCGCGCTGACGCGGCGGTGGCCACGGCGGCGTCGACGTCAGCCGGCGTGGCGGTGGCAGCCCCGGCGACAACGCGGGACGGCTCGCCGGGATCGGTGGAGACGAGCTCTGAGGATCCGGCGCGTCGTAGCTCGCCACCGATCGCAACCGGCACCGACAGCGGCAGAGCCCGATCGACGGCGTCAAGGGCGTCGGCGAGCTGGGCGCGCACCGAGGCGCGTCGCAGCTCGAGCACCGGCTCGTTGCTGAAGGCGGGCAGCTCGGGCATGCGCTTAAGCTTGCCGGATGGCGGCACGCCTGCTCGCCTGCCACGGCTGTTCGCCGGCTACGCCTGTTCGCCGGCCACGCCGGCCGGCGGGTTACATCCCGCGCTGCGCCACCACGTGCGCGAACGTCCGCACGAGGATCTTGATGTCGGTCCAGAGCGACCAGTTGGCGGCGTAGAGGTAGTCCGTCTTGACCATCTCGGTCAGCGGCGGGCGCCTGGGCCCGAGGACCTGCCAAGGACCGGTCATGCCGGGCGCGAACTGGAGCCGGTCGCGATGGCGGCCCTCGACTAGGCGATCCTCGTCGAGCACCAGCGGGCGCGGTCCGACCAGGCTCATGTCGCCGCATAGGACGTTGATCAGCTGCGGGAGCTCGTCGATCGAGCTGCGGCGCAGCAGTCGTCCGACGCGCGTGACGCGTGGATCCTCGCGGAGCTTGAACAGCCCATCGGTCTCGTTGAGCGACTGCAGCGCGGCCCGCTGGGCCTCGGCGCCGGCGACCATGCTGCGGAACTTGAACATCGAGAAGATGCGGCCGTCGCGTCCGACGCGCTGCTGGCGGAAGAAGACCGGGCCGGAGGAGTCGAGCTTGATGGCGATCGCTACGAGCAGGCCGAACGGCGCCAGCACGAGCAGGCCGAGTGACGCTCCGATCACATCCATGCCGCGCTTCACTGCGCGCGAGGAGCGTGACAGGCCGGGTCGGCGGACGCCGAGCAGCGTGACGCCGCCGACCGTGTCGAACTCGACGGCCGAGCCGACGACCTCGAGTAGGCGTGGGACGATCGACACCTTGACTCCGAGGGCCGTGGTGCGTCTGACTGCGTCGAGCATCGTCTCGTTGTCGGCACTGGTCGGGATCAGGAACACGCGATGTACGTCGAGCTCGTCGACGAGCATCACCAGGTCGTCGAATGTGAGCTGGCGCTTACGGCGCGAACGCGGGCCCCAGTTGCTCTCGCGCCGGCGCTCGTCCTCGAGTGGAAGGAAGCCGACGACCTGAAGGTGAGCGCCCGGGTCGGAGGCCAGCGACTCGGCCAGGCGTGCGCGGGCAATCGAGCTTCCCACGATCAGTACCCGCTCGCGTGGTGCCGACGTTTGGGCCAGCGAACGCGCCGTGAACCGCGCGAGGACGAGGAACGCCGACGTCGACGCCCAGAGCAGTGCCACGCCGGCACCGCGCAGGTGCAGTTGGTCGTTGGCGATGAACGCGACGACTGACCACGCCAGTGCGAATCCGCCGGCCAAGGCGAGTAGCGCCGGCACCTCGTCGAGGGTCGACTTGCGCAGCACGACCTCGTCGTGGTCGTAGCGGCCGGTCATCTTCGCGATGATCACGATCAGCGGGATCGTGGCCACGCTCACGAGATCGAGGCCGCGGTTGGTGAGCGCGCCGATCACGCTCAGGCCACCCGCGGCGGCGAGCAGGTCGGCGATCGCGAGCAGGCGCCGGAAGACGGCGTCGCGGACGGTGGGGCGCGCGACGCGCGACGGCGGGGGGGCCGCGCTCCGCTGACGAGGGGCAGGGCGAGCCGTGGCGGGTAGCGGCTTGGTCTTGACCTCGGCGGCGAGAGTCAGGGGGCGGGCCCGTGCCATAAGTCCGCCGCCACCGCCGTTCCGGCTGCCGTGGCGGTTGCCGTTGCCGTTGGCGGCCGCGTGCCCGTTGCCGTTGCCATTGGCGTGGCCGTTGCCGTTGGCGGCCCCATGCCCGTTGCCGTTCGCGGGGCTGTGGCCGTTGCCGTTGCCGTTGCTTTTGCCAGCTGACTTGCCGGGAGCTCGCGTCGCTCCACGATCACCTGAGCCTGCTGCCATTCCCTGTCTGCCTGCGTTCAAGTCTCCCTGCGACAACCCAGCGCCTCCCGTCAGAGGACGTGCCTAAGTGAAACCCCACTGCCTGAACGGCTTCCAAGCCAAATCGGTACCCCTGCCTGGCTTGTACGCCTGTATGTAGTCGTCCGGGCCGGCGGTCTCGAAGCTGCCCGTCCCGACTCCCCGGTTACTCAAAAATATCGTCTATTGACCTCCCGTGCAAGCGAGAACCGTCATGGCGCCGTCTGCGCATTCTCCGAAACGAAAATTCCTGGTGCGCCGGTAAAACCGAGATCTGGACGAACGTACGAGTCCGAAGCCTGACCCGTGGCGCAGTGCCGCGGGCGGGCTACGGCGCCGCCAGCAGCTCGTCCAGCGGCCGCCCCCGGGCCTGCTCGTGAAGGAACGAGTCGTTGCTCGTGTTCTCGAGTAGCCGCCGGACCAGGTATGCCATCCCGGCGACGAGATCGCCGACCGGGCAGTACGTCCGCACGCGCAGTCCTCGGGCCGCGAGGGCGTCCTGGAGCTCGTCGCCGAGGCCGCGCAAGACCTGGAGCTCAAGGTCGCGGTCCTCGCCGCCGAGTGAGCGGGCGTAAGCGATGGCGTGCGCCACCGACCGCAGGTTGTGCGAGGCGACAGCGACCCGGACCAGCGGCCGCGCCTCCAGCAGCCCGCGGGTGAGCGCCTCGTAGTTGCGGTCGCAGTCGGCCTTGACCTCGAAGACCGGGGCCGGCCACCCGTGCTGGCGCGCCTGCACCAGTTCGTGATCCCAGTAGGCGCCCTTGACCAGCCGCACGGTGAGCGGCGGCGTGCGTCCGCTCGTGCGCGCCCATTCGAGGATCGTCCTCAGCTGTTCGGGCGAGTCGCGCAGGTAGGCCTGCAGGACGAGGCCGGCGGACGGGCCGGTGGAGAACTCCTCTTCGCCGAGCAGCTCGAGCACCAGGTCGAGCACGGCCTCGCGCGAGTCGAGCGACTCCATATCGATGTGGATGTGGGCACCGAGCTCTGCTGCCCGCCGCAGCAAGGGCCGCAGCCGGCGCGCCGCGTCGTCGCGGCCGAGGTCCGGTGCGTCGGGCCGGAGCAGCGGCGTCAGCGCTGACACCTTGACCGACACGTTGGCCCGTGGGAGCGGGCCGGCGCTGTCGCTCTCCAGGACCGGCCGGGCGGGCCACCGGGTAGCTGCCGCTGCCAACTGCTCCAAGGCGTCGAGACAGCGCGCCGCGTACGCATCGGCCTCACGCGCCGTGACCGTTGCCTCGCCGAGCAGGTCGACCGTGCTGGCCACACCGTGCTCCCACAGGCCGCGGAGCACTCCGAGCGCGGCGGCGGGCGTCTCGCCGACGATGAACCGGTGGGCCATGTGCTTGACACCGCCGGCGGCGGCCGCCCCCAGCGCGGCTCGCCCCGGCTTCGTCCCGGCGAGCTTCATCGCCGCCGCGATCGGTGGCGGGGCCTCGGGCACTTCCTCCAGGAATCCCGTCAGGTGACGGGCCAGGTCATCGAGCGAGCGACACGCCGGCACGACGTCCACGAAGCGGAACAGGGCGGCCTTGAGCTCCTGGTCGCGGGAGGCCAGCTCCATAGCGCGCGAATCGATCGCCCGCAGGGGGTGGCGTCCCATGGACGGAAACGCGGCGGCGAGTTCGGCACCGATGCGCCGGATGTCTTGCTCCAGGGCGCCGCCCGTGGCCGTCAAGTGACCTCGGCGCTTCCGATCACGGGCGCTTCGGTGAACGGCGGCGGCGTGGCCCGCTCGATCGCCTTCCAGCTCATCTCCTCTGCCCGCAGTTCCTCGTCGACGCGGCCGCCCCCGCGCAGCCCGAACAGTCGCTTGGCGAACAGCAGGTAGATCACGACGGCCACGTTGATGATGAAGCCGATGATCTTCAACGCCGACTGGCGGTGGATGATCTCGTAGATCTCGAGCGGCAGCAGGATCGTGGTGGCCAGGAAGGTCAGGTACTCGGCCCAGCGCTTGGCGTGCCACAGGCCGACGGCCTCGATGCCCTCGAGCAGGCCGTAGGCGAGCAGCGCCGCGCCGACCTCCCGCAACGTCCCCGAGCGCAGCGTGAACAGCTTGTCGAGCTCGTGCAGGATCCCGACGTGACCCGTCGTCTGGACCGGCCCGCCGGCCACACCTCCCTGGAGTGCCGTGAGGATCTTGTAGTAGGCGTCGCGCAGGCTGCTCTCGTTGCCGGCGAAGGCGATGACGCCGACGCCGAGCAGCATCAGGATGACGAAGTGAAACGCGCGGTCGACCGCGATCAGCCGCAGCACCACCTTGTCGCGCAGGGCCTTTCCACGCAGGGGCAGCTCGATCTCGTCGCGCTCGGTCGGATGCTGGCGCGCCGGCTGCTTGGAAGGCGGCACCGCCACCCAGCTGTCGCAGCGCAGGCAGCGATGCCACCGGATCGGCGGCAGCTCCCGCGCCACCAACTCGTCCTGGGGCCGGAGCTCGGCGGCGTCCGTCCCGACGAGGACATGACCGCCGAAGCCGCAGGCCACCAGCTCCCAATCGACCTTGCGGCGAGGCCGCGGCTGGTGGGTACCCGGTGGACGCTGTGGCTCCTGCATCTCAGCCGAGTATGTTCACAGCCCGCGCCACCACGAGCCCGATTGTGACCAGCGCGGCGATGGCTTGCGTCGTCATCAGCACCTTCGCGATCGCGGTGAGGGGCATTGTGTCCGTGGGGCTGAACGCGGTTGCGTTGGTGAACGAGACGTACAGATAGTCGGTCAGCTCTGGCATCCAGCCCGGCGGCGCGTAGCGCGTCTCGGTCATCTGGGGGAACAGGAAGTCGGGCAGCGTTTCGGGTGTCATGGCCCGGGCGATCGGCCCGCCGCGATCGAGCTCCCAGTACCACAGGCCGAACAGCAGCACGTTGGTCACCCACAACACGATCCCGCCCAGGATCAGCGGCCGGCCCTTCACCTGCGCGTTGACGTTGTGGTGCAGGAGGTAGTGCACGAGCAGGAACAGCGAGACCAGGTTGACCGCGCTGACGAGCGAGATCAGCGCCAGCGAGAGACGCCGGCGCAGCCGCGAGTGACGCATCCTCGGGTGCGGCGAGGCGATCATCAGGCCCAGCAGCAGCAATCCCTCAACGCCTGGCAGCAGCCACTTGGGGCCTAGCACCAGCTTGTCGGGCAGCGAGACGTCCAAAACGATCGCGCCGGCCACGATCAGCTGCGGACCCCAGAACGGGTCGTGCTTCTCGAGCGTGGACTTGAGGCTCTCCCCGGCGCGGTAATACGCCTCGGGATCAAGCGGTACGCGGGCTCGGGCCATCGAGGGCGGATGGTCGCATGCCGGCGGCAGGATGCAGCGCCGATTGCACGAACACCTCAGTGATGCGACCGCGCCTCATGCTCGCCGGCGCGCTCCTCGCGGGCGCGGTCGGCCTCGCCGCCTGCGGCAGTTCAACCACGGTTACCACGACCGTGACGGCCGGTTCGAGCACCGCGGCGGATACGACCAGCTCGAGCGCGGCCAGCACGTCGACCACCGCCACCGCCTCTACCGCCACCGTGGCCAGATCCCCGCTGTGCCGCGCCGCGACGTTGTCGCTCTCCTTCCTCGGCCAGCAGGGCGCGACCGGCCACGGCGAGCTCGGCTTCGCGCTGCGTAACACCGGCTCGGTTTCCTGCCACACGTTCGGCTACCCCGGAATCTTGTTCCTCGGCCGCACCGGGCAGCCGTTGCCGACGATTCCCACCCACAGCACGCGAGACCTGTTCGGCGTCGCGCCCCTAGTCGGTCTGACCGTGAAGCCGGGCGCCACCGTCTCCTTCCGGCTCCAGGTCACACACGGGATCAGCTCGACCCTCGGCTGCAGCATGGCCTTCGGCCTACAGGCGATCCCGCCCAACGACACCGGGACGCTGCACACCACGATCCCGTCCGGCGCCTATCAGTGCCGCAGCGCGGTCGTCTCGCCGCTGCGTCCGGGGACCTCCGCCTACCCCTAAGCGTCTATCCCGCGGTTCCGGCGGGGCCCGCCACCGAGCCTTGCATCACCAGCCGTGTGATCTCCGGCGCCGACACCGGCGGCGAGAACAGGAAGCCCTGGGCCAGCTCGATGCCGAGCCGGCGTAGCTCGTTCGCCTGGCGCTCGGTCTCGACGCCCTCGCCGACGACCTCCAGCGACAGCGCCTGCGCCATCGCCGCGATCGCCTCGGTGATCGCCGTGTCGCGCGGCTCGAAGCCCAAGCCGTCGATGAACGAGCGATCGACCTTCAACGCGTCGAGCGGCAGATGGGTCAGGTAGCCGAGCGACGAATAGCCGGTGCCGAAGTCATCCAGCACGATGCGCACCCCGAGATCCTTGAGCGCGCGCAGCGCATCCGCGAGCGGCGCGATGTCGCGCAGCATCACGCTTTCGGTGACGTCCAGGCTGAGGCAGCTCGCGGGCAGCCGCGTGGCGTGGAGCACCTCGGCGACCGTTCCGGGGAGATCGCGCTTGGCCAGCTGGATCGGCGACAGATTGACCGCGATCCCGATCGGGGCCACGTCCGGGCGGTCGCGGTACCACTGGGCGGCCTGGCGGCAGGCATGCTCGAGCACCCAGCGTCCGATCGGCTCGATCAGCCCGTTCTCCTCGGCCACCGGGATGAAGTCCGACGGGCAGACGGCGCCGCGCTCGGGATGGTCCCAGCGCAGCAGCGCCTCGACCTGGAAGATCGAGAGGTCGTGCAGCGACACGATCGGCTGGTAGTCGAGCCGCAGCTCGCCGCGCTCGAGCGCCCGGCGCAGGTCGTTCTCCACCCGCAGGCGGGCGATCGCCCGGCCACGCATGACCTCGTCGAACATCTCGTAGCGCGCGCGGCCGTGCTCCTTGGCCCGGTACATGGCGGCGTCGGCATCGCGGATCACTTCCTCGGCCAGCTCGCCGCCACGGGCCATCGCGATCCCGATGCTCGTCGTGACGAAGTGCTCGCTGCCGGCGAGGACGAACGGCCGGGTGAAGACCGAGGCGATGCGCTCGGCCGTCTCGGCGGCCTCCCGTTCGTCCTTGATGTCGTCGAGCAGGATCCCGAACTCATCGCCGCCGAAGCGCGCCACCGTGTCGCTGACCCGGACGGCCTGCTTGAGCCGCGGCGCGGCCGCCGCCAACAGGTCATCACCGGCCTGATGGCCGAGGCTGTCATTGATCAGCTTGAAGTGATCGAGGTCCAGGAAGAGAATCGCGGCGGCCGAGTTTCGCCGGCGCAGGCGGGCCAGGGCCTGCTCCAGACGGTCGAGGAACAGCACTCGGTTGGGCAGCCCGGTCAGCGCGTCGTGCAGCGCGCGGTGACGGATCCGGTCATCGATCGCCTGACGCTCCAGCGCATCGGCCAGCACGTTGGCCACCGACTGCAGGAAGTCGATGTCGCCCGACGCGTAGTCGCGCGGCTGGAGCGACTGAACGCCGAGGATCCCGAACGCGCCGCCCGGGCCCTCGATCACGACCGAAGCGCCACTGCGCACCCCCATCTCCTCCAGCGCCGGCGATCTGCCGAACCGCTGCTCTGTCGCCCAGTCGGTGACGATCACCGGCCCGCCGGTCAGGATCGTGTAGCCGGCCTGCGAGGCGTTTCCCACCGGGAAGCGAACGTTCGGGTCCCGCGCGTCGGGCCAGCCGACGCCAATGCGCATGATGAAGCTGGCTTCGTCGCTCTGGAGCTCGAGCACGGCGGCCATCTCGACGCCGAGGATCTCGGCGGCGCAGCTCACGGCCTCGTGCATCAGCTCATCGGTGCTCGCGCCCTCGAGCGCATGCTCGCCGAGCCGGGCCACGGCCGACTGCTGTGCAGCTCGGCGCTCGAGTTCGGCCTCGGCCTGCTTGCGCTCGGTGACGTCGGAGAGCACGCCATGCCAGCGCAGCGACCCATCGGGGTCACGGACGAGCTGGGCCTCGTCGCGGATCCACACGATATGACCATCGCGGTGGCGCAGCCGGTACTCGGATGCCGTCTGCTCCACCGGCGCGTGCTGCAACGCGGTCTCGCTCCGCAGCACCTGCTCGCGATCCTCGGGGTGCAGCCGCTGCGCCCACAGCGTTGGGTCGGCGAGCCATTCCCGAGGCGTGTAGCCGAGGATGCTCCGGATCTGCGGGCTGACGTAATGCCAGCGGCCGGCGTCGCCGGTTTCCGCGATGTAGATGATGGCCGGGATGCGGTCGAGCAGCCGCGGGTAATCGGCGGCGTGCGCCGCCGGCTCATCCGATTGTTCCGGCTCGTCTTCTGGTCCCATCTCGCCCCTTTTGCGCTACGCCGCGGCGAAGCGGACTACACCGCTCAGCACCTGCTCCTGCACACGATCCTCGCGAACGAGCAGGTCCATATGCCCCAGCACCTCGGAGAGAGTCAGGTAGGCCTGCGTGACTGCGATGTTGCCCCACATGCGCAGAGCTATCTCATACCCGCTGAGCGGTCCTGCGTCAAGCATTCTCAGCATCTTTCTCGCCCGGCGCTGATGCATGCGGAAGCGCTCGTCGATCACGGTCACGTGGTCGAGCATCGGCTCGCCGTGGCCGGAGAGGATGAGCTCGGCGGGGAGCTCGCGGGTGGCGCGCATCGATTCCAGGTAGTCGAGCAGCGCATGAGGCCGCTCGTCGGTGGCCTCGCCCGTGAGGGGTCGGGACACCAACGGGTTCGACGAAATGTGCGCCAAGAGGTGATCCCCGGCGAGCAGGATCCGCCGCTCCTCGTCCCAGAAGATCGTGTCCGACGGGCTGTGCCCCGGCCGATGGAAGATCCGCAGCTCCCGGTCGCGCAGCGACAGCGTGCCGCCGTCGTGGAGCGGCTGCGTCACGTGCCCGCTCGAGCCGAAGGCGCGAAACGCCGCGCCGACCGACCCGAGCACGGAGACGAGATCTTCGGGGATGCCGTGCCGGCGCATGACCCCTTGAGAGAACTCGTCGTCGGCTGTCGCGTTCATGCTGAAGTGCTCCAGGTAGGGCCCGAGCAGATGCAGGGCCGCTACCTCGGCGCCGGAGCGGCGGGCCAGGATCTCGAGCAGGCCTACGTGGTCCATGTGCTGGTGCGTGATCACGATCAGCTCGAGTTCTTCGATCGTGTGGCCGTGCTCGGCCAGGGCTCGCTCGAGCTCGTCGAGCGACTTGCCCGAGTTCGGACCCGTGTCGACCAGGGTCAGCGGCCGGTCCTCGATCAGGTAGCAGTTGACTCGGCCGACCAGGAACGGTGTGGGCACGGCCAGCCGGTGGATGCCGGCGCGCGCAGCCAACGCGAGCGCCTCGGCTTCGGCACCGTTCGGGCTGGGCGGGTCCGATTCCCTCACGAGCGGATCACGGCGAGGACCTCGTCGCGCCGGCGCTCCATGTCCTCAGGCGAGACGAGCGATTCCAGGCACAGCCGGAGCAGTGGCTCGGTGTTCGATGGGCGCACGTTGAAGTGCCAGTCGTCGTACTCGACCGAGAGTCCGTCCAGCCGGTACTGGTTGGCGTCCGCGTGGCGCTCAGACAGCTCGCTCAGCTTGGCCTGCGGCTCCTCGACCGCCGAGTTGATCTCGCCCGAGATGAAGTAGCGCGAGCGGTAGGGCGCAAGGAGCTCCGAGAGCCGAGCTTGCTCGCGGGATAGGAGCTCCAGCATCAAGAGGGCCGGGATCGTGCCCGAGTCCGCGCAGTAGAAGTCGCGGAAGTAGTAGTGGCCCGACACCTCGCCGCCGAATGTGGCGTCCTCCTCGCGCATCCGCGACTTGAAGAACGCATGACCCACCCGATTCATCAGCGCCCGGCCGCCGCCCTCGATCACCGTGTCCGCCACGGCCTGGCTCGCGCGCACGTCGTAGAGCACGGTGGCTCCGGGCTGCTTTGCAAGCATCGAGTCGGCCAGCAGCGCGGTCAGGAAGTCGCCGTCGACGAACGCGCCGGTCTCGTCGATGAAGAAGCAGCGATCTGCGTCACCGTCCCAGGCGATGCCGAGATCGGCCTGCTTGTCGATCACCTCGCGCATGATGAAGGCGCGATTTTCCTCCAGCAGCGGGTTGGGCTCATGGTCGGGGAAGTTGCCGTCCGGCTCCCAGTAGGCCTCGACCAGGTCGAGCCCGAGCCGCTCGAGAACCGGCCCGACCATCGGCCCGGCCATTCCGTTGCCGCCGTCGACCACGACGCGCAGCGGGCGGACGGCGTTTGTGTCGATGAACTTCATCGTCGCGGCGTGGAACTCGTCGATGATGTCGACGGATTCGACGCGGCCGCCGCCGGGTGCGGGCCGCAGGCCGGCCTCGATCCGAGTCTGCATGTCGCCGATGCCGGCATCGCCGGACAGCGGCAGCGCTCCGCGCCGGACGAGCTTCGCCCCGGTGTAAGCCTTGGGGTTGTGCGAGGCCGTGCACATCAGCCCGCCGTCGAGCTCGCGGGCGCCCACGAGGAGATACAGCATCTCGGTGCCGACCTGGCCGGCGTCGAGCACGGTGGCGCCTTCGCTGAGCATCCCCTCGCAGTAGGCGGCGGCCAGCTCTGGCGCGCTCAGGCGCATGTCGCGGCCGAGCCCGAGCCGCAGCTCATGCGTCGGTTTGCCCTCCAGGTCCGCTATGACCTGCGTGAACGCCCGGCCGATCTGTCCGGCGGCCTCGGCATCGATCTCATCGCCATACAGCCCGCGAATGTCGTACGCCTTGAAGATCCCGGGGTCGAGCACGGATCAGCCGCAGGCTACGACACTAGACTTGAAGTAAGCATGTCCGGACATTCCAAGTGGCACTCGATCAAGCACAAGAAGGCCGTCGTCGACGCCCGCCGCGGCCAGCATTTCACCAAGCTGGCTCGCGCGATCACCGTCGCCGCCCGTGAGGGCGGGGGAGACCCAGACGGCAACCCGGCGCTGGCGCTGGCCATCCAGAAGGCGCGCGACGCCTCGATGCCGAAGGACAATATCGAGCGGGCGATCGGCAAGGGCACCGGCGAGGGCGTCGATGCCGATCGGATCGAAACCGTCGTCTACGAGGGCTACGGACCGGGTGGGGTTGCGCTGCTGATCGAGGCGCTGACCGATAACCGCAACCGCACGGGCGCCGACGTGCGCCATCTGCTCTCAAAGCACGGCGGCAACCTCGGCGAGCCTGGCTCGGTGTCCTACCTGTTCGACAAGCAAGGGGTGATCGTCGTCGACGCCTCACGTTACGACGAGGACGATCTGATGCCGGCAATCGACGCCGGGGCGCTTGACATCGCGCTCGACGACGACGTGTTCGAGATCATCACCGAGCCGAGCGAGCTGACCTCAGTCCGGGAAGCGCTGACCCGGGCCGGGGTCGAGATCGAATCAGCCGACCTGACCCAGCGACCGAAGTCACGCGTACCGGTGGCCGAGAACGACGCGAGCAAGCTGATGAGGCTGATCGACTCCCTGGAGGAGTCAGACGACGTCAGCGCCGTGCACGCGAACTTCGACGTCGACGCCGACGTGCTCGAGCGGATCGCCGGCTGAGGCCGGCTCTTCGGCACCTCTTCGAGCCGCTCGCTACCCTCCCGCCCTTCATGAGCCCGAAGACGATCAGCACACCCCTACTTGCTCTGCTCGCGGCCGGCGGTCTCGCTGCTTGCGGCAGCTCGAAGGCTCCGGGCGTCCAGCCGGTCCCCTCCGGCGGCGCCACCGAAGCCGCAGTGACATCAACCCCCACGACCTCGACCGCCACCAGCTCGACCCCGACCGCAACCACGCCCAAGCCGCCCTCGCAATTGTCGAAGAAGCCTGTGGTGACCGTGCCGAGCGGCCCGGCGCCGACCAAGCTTGTCGTCAAGGACCTGATCAAGGGCACAGGGCCCGCGGCCAAGTCCGGCAGCCAGGTGACCGTCAACTACGTCGGCGTGCTCTACACGGGC
>JBJMLD010000155.1:0-8614 GCA_045805545.1 Solirubrobacteraceae bacterium
AAGACGTCCTGTGTCAACCTCCTCTGGTTAGCGGATGACGGCTGGCTGTCAAGCGCTTCGCGCTCGGCCCGGGCGGGCCGCCCGTTGGGTCACAGCGGCGCCGGCCATCCGCTGGGTGGCAGCGAGGTCGGGCACTGGGCCCGACCGGCTGGGAATGGTCACTGTGATGTGGCGCTGTAGTGCGCGGTGTTGCTCAGGGTCGTATGGGGTGTGGTTGCGCCAGCACTGCCACACGATGCGGCACCACGCGCGGCCGACGGTCCGGATCGCGCGGGGGTGCTCGTGTCCGCGTTGGCGCGCTTGCGCGTAGAGAGTTTGCGCCCAGGGGTGCCAGTGGCGGCTTGAGTCCGCCAGCCGGCAGAACGCGATGCGTAGCCGCTTGTTGCACGCGCGCCGGAAGGCGGCGGTCTTCCATTTGCCTGACTCCACGGCGACGGCTGCTTGGCCGGCGTCGGTGGCGAGCGCATCGCGGTCGGGGTAGCGCTCACGGCAGTCGCCGATCTCCGCGAGCAGCTCTGCGGCGGTGATCACGCTCGCCGGCGACTTGAACAGCGAGAGGAAGATCGGACCGTCCGGATGCGCGCGGACCTGGCCGCGGATCTCCCGCTCGAGGTCCTTGATCTGCGCGTTCAGCGTGCGGATCATCGCCACGAACGTGAGCACCAGTCGGCGGCGGGCGGCGAGCTCCTGCTCGCCGACACGGCCGCGCGGGGCGCTGCGGAGCTTGGCCATCAACGCGGTCGGGTGCTGCCCGCCCGAGTACCGCTCGCGCACGAGGAACGCCTGCATCCGCGCGACCCCCAGACCATGCGCGTCTGCGGGGCTGGGGTAACGCTCCAGGAACGCGAGGAGGATCTCCGCGTCCATATGGCTAAACAGCCGCAGCGGGCCTGGCCAGAACCGCTCCAGCTCCGAGCGCAGCTGATTCATCACCGCAGTGCGCGCCGCGACGAGATCCTGGCGCGCCCGCGTCAGCGCCCGGATCGCCTTCGTCTGATCGCCGTCCGGTTCGAGCACCCGGAAACGGTGATGATCGGTCCGCGCGAGCTCGCAGAGCACAAACGCGTCAAACCGGTCGGACTTCCCGCGCGAGACCCGAAACCGATCCCGCGCGGCGGCGACCTTGTTTGGATGCAACGCCAACACCCGCAGCCCCACGTCGAGCAGCCGCTCGACTAGGACACCGTCCGGCCGCTCGATCGCGACCAGACCGACCTCCAGCCGCACCAGCACGCGGCACAACGCGCTCAGGCCCTTCTCATCATGCGCGAACGTCGCCGCCAGCACCTCGACACCGTCCTGGTCGGCCACCAGCACGTCGTGCGCCTCCGACGCCCAATCGATCCCGGCATACCGCTCCGCCATCCCCACCCACCACTGATCGGGACACCTTCACAGCGCCCCGACCCAGAGGTACCGTTGCGGATGCTCATAGACAAGGCCCTCACAACACGGGGCTACGTCCTGTTGCCGCTCGCGGCACCTCACCACCGCCGGGACGGGCTGGTCTTTCGCTGGCCCTCCGCTAATGGGCAAGCAATCGCGGCCCTCTCCCGGCGGCGGTCGAGGCAACCACAGCTTGTCCTATGAGCGCTCACGGGCTCGAACACGGTTCCCGCGGCGAATGCGATCGTCAGCCGGGACAACCGCCAGCACACGAATGCAGCCACGCGAGGCCGCGGTGGACCCGCTGCTCCAGTACGCCTGGAGCGACAGTCCGGGTGGCCGGCGAGGCTGCTGCTCTTGTGGTTGCTGCCGTCGGGATCTCGGCTAGCGCGGGAGCCGATCAGGCCGCCGGCGACCGCGAGACTGCTGCATCGCCGGGCCGGACCGGCAGTCGCAGCCGTGTTGCTCGTTGTGGCTCCTGGCGTTCCGATGGAGCAGCGACGGACAGTCCGATCGGGTCAATCGAAACGACTGCAAGTAAGCCCAAAGGGCAAGCGCGACGAACGTTCACGCGAGGACCTTGCGCCGCTCCATGAGCTCGTTGTTGAGCCGCGCCACGATTCGTCGTGCCTTGGCGTTTGGCCGGTTCAGCGAGCGATTCGGGAGCTGGATTCCGAACGCGTACGGCCGCCCGGCGCCGCACGACGTCACAGCCTCGTCCCGGACGGCCCATCCAACGACCTCAGCGCGATCACCGGCGGCAGCGGGGCTCATGACTCACCGGTCGCTCGGCTCGCAGCCGCAAGGCTGTGATAGACCCGGTCGATGAAGGTCTGCATCGTCGGGGCCTCCGGCAAGCTCGGCCAGTACATGGTTCAGCACTCGCTGGACCGCGGCTACGAGGTGGTCGGGGTGTGTCGCGAGCAGAGCGTCGGCAAGCTCGCCGCCTACGAGGACCGGATCACGGTGATCCCGGGAGCGACGAACGACCGCGACGTCATCAGGCGTGCGGTCGAGGGGTGCGACGGTGTGCTCGTCGTCCTGGTCCCCCGCGGCGTACACCATTACGCGTCGGGAACGGCGCAGGCGGTGCTAGATCACGCGCGGCCTGACGCGCGGCTCGTGTTCTCGTGCGGGTGGCACATCACTCGCGACGGGCAGGACGTGTATTCGTGGAAGCTCAGAGCGCTCGTCCGGATCGGCGGCCCGCTTGCGCGGTTCGCTCGCTTCGCGGACCTCGACGACCAGGTGGAGGCGTGTCGGCGAGTTTTCGACAGCAATACGCGGTGGACGGTAGTCCGCGGCAGTGATCTCGAGGACGGCGAGAGCCAGGGCCTACCGGTCTGGAGCCGGCACGTCGGGGACCCCATCCTTGAGAGCAACATCACCCGCCGAGTGGATTTCGCCCTGTTCATGGTCGAAGCGCTCGAGAACGACAAGCTCGTCCACGAGGCCCCGGCCATCGTCGGCTGCCGAACGCCCTCCGCGCTAGCGCACGGCGACGACGCGTGAACTCCCAGAGGAGGAAATACCGCAGTGCGTTGCGCATCGTTTGCAGCCGGTCGAGTTTCGCCGCCGGCGGGTCCTGGCGGCGGGTCCTGACGGCGCATCGCGGTTAGCCACCCGCCCCACCGCCGATCTTGCGGATGTGGACGTTCTTGCTGTCCTTGTAAACGACGTCGACCGGAATGTCCGCAACCACGAGGCTGGGGCTAGCGGTACTCATCACGGGCCTTCAGGAGTTCCATAGTTCGTCAAGTCGCTCGTAGCCGTCGAGAAGGAGCTTGGCGACGGCCCGGGCGCACTGTCTTCTCCTTGATGGGACTGCCGACCAGTTGTCGGGCTTAGTGCTCATGACGGCGCCATCAACCTCGAGCGCGAGCTTTGGCGCAGGGAATTCGAAGTCGTGCAGGGCGCGGCGGGCCTAGTTGTCGGCCCATGCCGGATAGCCTGTGTCCGACTTCTTTCGGGGCGAGCTTACGGGCGTGCTCGATGAGGTGGATGACGGCATGGGCTCTGCCGCGGGGTACGAGCGCGCGATCGACCGGGGCAAGTCCGCCCGGCTGGCCGCGGCCGCTGCGGGGCGTGCGCAGGGCGCGGTCTGCGGGTATATGCCCGAGGAGGCTCTTTGATGGCCGACCACTGTGATCAGGCCCATCGCCAAGTCGGCATCGCCAGCGTCGTGGGGTGCGCGCCGGTCGGCAGACGGCACCCACGCGACGGGCAAAGAGGAAGCGAGGTATGAGGCGTTTGCGGCAACTGGGTCGTGTTGTGGTTGCGGGAGCGATTTGCGTCATAGGGCTGGCCGGTTTAGCACGGCCGGCGTTTGCCGCCCACCGGGCGGCACAGCGGTCGGCGGCGGGCGGGTTCAATGCGCAGGACCGGTACGGCGCCGCGCGCCACCGCGCGGTCGGCTTGGTGAAGCGGATGACGCTGGAGGAGAAGCTTGCGTTGGTGCACGGGACTGGGTTTGTGAGCAACGCCGGCTATGCCGGACATGTGGCTGGGATTCCGCGGCTAGGCATCCCGGATCTGTATCTGGCTGACGGGCCCAACGGTGTCGGCAACGGCGCCACGGGCGTGACAGCGTTCCCCGCGGCAGTGAATGCGTCGGCCACCTGGGATCCGTCGTTAGAGCGCCCGTACGGCGAGGCGCTCGGAGACGAGCAGTCGGGTAAGGGCAACAACGTGGCGCTGGCGCCGACGATCAATATCCTGCGCGTCCCGGAATGGGGACGGTCGTTTGAGACCTTCAGCGAGGACCCGTTCCTGACCGCGGCGATGGCCACGGCGGAGATCACGGGCATCCAGAGCCGCGGGGTGATCGCGGACTCAAAGCACTTCGTCGCAAACAACCAGGAGACCGATCGGTCGTTCAACGACATGCAGGTGCCCGAGCGGGCGCTGCGCGAGATCTACCTGCCCGGGTTCGAGGCAGCGGTGAAACGCGCAGGCGTGCTGTCGGCGATGTGCGCGTACAACAGGGTTGACGGCGACTACGCGTGTCAGAAAAAGTCGTTGCTAAGCGGTGTCCTGAAGAGGGAATGGGGCTTCGGCGGCTTCGTGGTCTCCGACTGGGCGGCAACACACAGCAGCGCGCAGTCGGCCAACGCCGGACTGGACCTGGAAATGCCGTTCGGGCCCATGCCCAACTACCCGCAGTTCTTCGGCCCCCCGCTGAGCGCCGACGTGCAGGCCGCCCGGGTGCCGATGGCCCGGCCGGATGACATGGTCGCCCGGATCCTCACCGCGGTGATCGCGGAGCGTCTCCTGAACCGTCCGCCCGCCGGTAACCAGTCGAAGGTCGTCACGACCGCCGCCCACCAACAGCTAGCGCTCGAGTTGTCCGAACAGGGAACGGTCCTCTTGAAAAACCGCGCGCACGTCCTGCCGCTGACGCGCCGCAAGGTCTCGTCACTGGCCGTCATCGGCGCCACCGCGCAGACCGCGCCCATCTACACCGGTGGCGGTTCGGCGAACGTGATCCCGTCCGCGACGACCACACCGCTTGACGGCATCAAGGCCAGAGCCGGCTCGATCAAGATCACGTACGCCGCCGGGACCGCTGGTACCCCGGCGCTGCCGGACCTCCCGACCGACCTGCTGACCCCGACCGGCGGCACCGGCCACGGCGTGACGGCGACGTACTTCTCGACGCCCGATTTCACCGGCGCCCCGGTCACCACCCGCGTCGAGCCGACCATTGACTTCACTTCGCCGCCGCTGCCGCAGCTCACCGGCGTGTGGTCGGCCCGCTACACGGGCACGTTCACCCCGACGACCAGCGGCACGCACCGCTTCTCGCTGAACACGATCGGGATCGCCGACGTGTACGTCAACAACCACCGCATCCTGCATGCCTACGGCCGCGACCGCGCACCCGTCATGCACGCGCTCGTCGACCTCACCGCGGGTCAACCCGTCTCGATCCGCGTTGACTACGTCGCCCAGCGTCTGCCCCGCCGGACCCCGTCGCTGCAGGTCGGCTGGCTGGCGCCCAACCCCGCACTGCTGCAGGGCGCGGTCAACGCGGCCAAGGCCGCTGACGTCGCCGTCGTCTTCGTCAACGACTTGCGCACTGAGGGCGGCGATAACCCGAGCCTCGCGCTGCCCGGCGACCAGGACCGGCTCATCGACGCGGTCGCCGCCGCCAACCCGCAGACGATCGTCGTGCTCAACACTGGCGGAGCCGCACTCATGCCTTGGCTCAACCGGGTCGCAGGAGTGGTGGAGGCGTGGTATCCCGGCCAGGAAAACGGCAAGGCGATCGCCGCCCTGCTTTTCGGCGACGTCAACCCGTCCGGGAGACTGCCGATCACCTTCCCGCGCCGCGACCAGCAGACGCCGGTGGCCAGCACGTGGCGTTGGCCGGGCATCAACGGCGTTGCCCACTACGACGAGGGCGTGCTCGTCGGCTACCGCTGGTACGACGCACGGCACGAGAGGCCGCTCTTTCCCTTCGGCTACGGCCTCTCCTATACGACGTTCGGCTACTCCCGCGCAGATGTGGGCCGGCCGCGCACGCGCGACGGCAGCCGAACATGGCCCGTGAGTGTCCGCGTGACGAACACCGGCCGGACAGCGGGCGCAGAGGTCGTCCAGCTCTACGTCGGATTCCCGCCCGGCAGCGGGGAGCCGCCGAAGCAGCTCAAGGGCTTTCAGAAGGTCGAACTGAAGCCCCGACGCAGCGGGCGCGTCAGGTTCTACGTCACAGACCGCGACCTCTCGAGCTGGAATGAGGCTCGCAGCCGCTGGATGACGCACACCGGCCCCTACCGCATCATGATCGGAAGCTCATCGCGCGACATACGAACCAGCGCCACGGTCCGCCTCTCACCGAGCAGGTGAGCGCCGCCACGACACACTGCTCCCGGCACGCCACGAAATGAGCCAGGACGGCTTGACGGAGGGGTGTGCTCGGCGGCGAAGATCCGCCTATTAAGGACCGTTTGGTAGATGCGCGCTCGCTTGGTAAACGATGTGACGCCGCCCCTCGCCGTCCGCCTGAGGAGTCGACGTGACGCGAGCACTCGAATACGGTTGCCTGTCTGATTGCTGGACCGGTGGGCCGACCATTCGAGGTGAGGAATTGATGAGCACGGAGCCGATCGCCGCGGCACGTGCGCGCCATTCGATCGACGAGTCACCCCCGACGTCATCATCATTGGCGGCGGGCCACCGGATGCGTCGCGGCGTCGCCGCAGGCGAACGCGGCCGACGGCGGGCTGCCTTCGCCACGCGGCCGAGTGCTCGGCGGCTTGACGATCGGATTGTGCGATCCATCACCCACACCGCCGGTGCTCGCCGGCGAGCGCTTGGGTGACATCAGGATCGCCCGGCGCCAGATCTCCCTTTGGCGATAAGCACGTCGCTGGTCCACCCCAGGCCGAGACCTGCCTTATGCTTGCGGGGGTACTCGCGTGAGCTATGCGCTGCGCTGGTTCAGAGCGTCCTCGAGGAGCCCGAGGACGATCCCGAACACTGCGTGGCGGATCGTCGCCTGGCCGAAGGCTCGAGGATTGGTGGCGAGCTTCGGCAGCTCCTTGCGGGCCGGGTGGTAGCGGTCGAACACCATGGTCAACGGCCAGGCCGCGACGTGCTCGATGAGGCCGACCAGCAGGCCGCGGAGAACGGGTGGTCCGGGGAGGCCCGGCTTGAGGCGCGTGTACGCGACGCCGAAGATCGCGCCATTTTGCACATGGAGTGCGAAGCCGATGGGCTGCCAATAGTCGCCCCGCGTCACGAGCTTGCCCAGGATCTCGACGTCGTCGTACCTGGAGTCGAAGAGGTGCTTGTCGAGGGGCTGCTCAAGCGTCATCACGACCGTCGCGACCGCACCCGCAACGCCCCCTCGCAACCTCCTCTGCAGCATTGGACGCTTCACAGGGCGGAACGCAAGACAAGCATCCCGCGGCTCGAGACGAGATGCGCCAAGTCGTCCGCCAAGCGTTGAACGTGTTCGCTGCCCTGTTGCTCGAAGCGGTCCACTTCGGCGATCTCGGCGATCAGCACGTAATCGGCTTGACCGATCGACTGTCCGGGCACGTCCGCCGGCCGCGTAAGACGCCATTCCGAGACCGTGTCCAGCGACCCGCGGACGATGTCCCGGTCCTCGATCATCAAGCGCTCAAAGTCCTCCGCCAGCTCCGGCGAGCGCAGCTGAAACCACATGAGAAGCGTCGCGGGAGCAGCCATCCGCGAAGCGTAATGCAGAATCGCACCTGGATTGCTGCTGGTCGTGGCTCGCTTGGGAGCGCACCAGTCGGGAGTGGCGCGCCGGGTTAGCCCCTGCGTCAGCGGGG
This sequence comes from Solirubrobacteraceae bacterium, assembly GCA_045805545.1. GTDB lineage: Bacteria > Actinomycetota > Thermoleophilia > Solirubrobacterales > Solirubrobacteraceae > Palsa-465. The sequence continues at coordinate 7,689 of JBJMLD010000155.1, forward strand.
CGGCAGGTCTGGAACCTATTCTCGGAGCGCCGGTTCGATCGGCTTGGCCGAACCCGTCGTCAGGTGGCGCTCGACGCGGCGGCTGGGTACCAGCCAGATGAGTGCCACGGCGAGGTACACCGCTAGGCCGAGCCAGTGGTTGACGAACGCCAGCCCGATCCCGAGGCAGTACAGGAGCGCTGAGATTTTGCCCTTGGCATCTGAGCCAATGGCAGCACGCAGACTGGAGTCGTCTCCCTCAGCTCGAAGGAGCGCGGTCTGCAGGATGAGATACGCGATCGCGTCGGCGAGCAGCACGATGCCGTATACGGCCGTCGGGATCGGCGGAAATCGATGCTCGCTCATCCATGCGGTGCTGAACGGGATCAGTGAGAGCCAGAAGAGCAGGTGCAGGTTGGCCCACAGCACCGACCCGCTGACCCGCGAGACGGCCGCCAGCATGTGATGGTGGTTGTTCCAGTAGATCCCGAGGTACACGAAGCTGAGCACGTAGGCGAGGACCGCGGGCAATTCGTGTCCTAAGGCGTGCCACGAAGTACCAGCCGGGATGTGTAACTCGAGCACCAATCGTGATCAGGATCGCGATCACGCCCATCGCTGAATGCCTCCAGCCGTCGCTTGGACACGGAAGGAGCCTATGACGCCGATGCATTGTTGTATTAGCGAAAAGCCGAAAATCCGACCGCGCCAGCGACCCCGCATCATGAGCCGGCGCCCCGACCTGCCTTCCCACCCTGACGTGCATCACGCCCCAGCGTCGAGCCCTCTCGCTTAGCGCGGAAGCCGGGACCGACACCGTTCTAGCGGGCGCCCTCGATCCACTTGCTCGCTCGCTATTGATCGCGACTGGTTGCAGGGGTAGCGTGGGCGCGTGAGTGCTCCCGACGCAGCGGGGAGCACGGTCCCGCCGTCAGGCGAGCGGCGTG
>JBJMLD010000156.1:0-13139 GCA_045805545.1 Solirubrobacteraceae bacterium
CCGCTGCTCGTGTTCGACGAGATCGATGCCGGCGTGGGCGGCCACACCGCTCGCGCCGTCGGTTCGCACCTGCGCGAGCTTGCCCGCCACCGGCAGATTCTCTGCATCACCCACCTGCCCCAGGTCGCGGCGCTGGCCGAGCGCCACTTCACGATCGTGAAAGACAGCTCGGCAACGCCCGCCCGCACGAGCGTCGAGCTGCTCCGCGGTGATGGAGTGGTCGGCGAGCTGGTCCGGATGCTCGGCGCCGGCGATGCTGACCGGGCGGCCCGCCAGCACGCGCGGCAGCTGCTCAAGGCGGCGTGAGCCACCGTGGGTCCTGTCCGCCTGCGGCGCTACGGTGGCGAGGTCCACTACACTCGAGGTTCGATCGATGGCCAATGACCTGCGACGCGCCGCCACCATCTCCGCAGGGGAGACGCGCTTCATCTTCATCACCGGCGGAGTCGTATCGTCGCTTGGCAAGGGGATTGCGGCGGCCTCGATCGGGCGGCTGCTCGTCGCCCGCGGGCTGAGCGTCCAGCTCCAGAAGTTCGATCCGTACATCAACGTCGATCCGGGCACGATGTCGCCCTATCAGCACGGTGAGGTGTTCGTCACCGAGGACGGCGCCGAGACGGATCTCGACCTAGGGCACTACGAGCGCTTCACCGACGCCAATACGAGCCGCGCGTCGAACATCACCGCCGGCGGCGTCTACAACACGGTCATCCGGCGCGAGCGGCGCGGCGATTACCTGGGCGCGACCGTGCAGGTCGTTCCGCACATCACCGACGAGATCAAGCACCGCATCCAGCTGATGGCCGAGGCCACCGACGTCGACTTCGTGATCACGGAGATCGGCGGCACCGTGGGCGACATCGAGTCGCTTCCGTTCCTCGAGGCGATCCGTCAATTCCCGGTCGACGTCGGCCGCCGGCGCTGCATGTTCATCCACCTCACGCTCGTGCCGTACATCGGACACGCCGGTGAGCTGAAGACCAAGCCCACCCAGCATTCCGTCAACGAGCTGCGGCGAATCGGCATTGCTCCGGACATGGTCGTGTGCCGCTCGGAATCGGTCCTGTCCACCGATATCCGCCGGAAGATCGCGTTGTTCGCCTCCTTGCCCGCCGAGGCGGTGGTGTCGGCCTACGATGTGCCCGACATCTACCAGGTCCCGCTCGTGTTCCGGACCGAGGGCGTCGACGACTACATCCTGCGCGAGCACTTCGGCGTGGAGGTCCAGGAACCCGATCTGAGCGGCTGGGAGACGATCACGCGCCGCGCCGCCGGGGCCAGCGAGAAGGTGCGCATCGCGCTGGTCGGCAAGTACGTCAAGCTCGAGGACGCCTACTTGTCGGTGGCCGAGGCGCTCCGGCACGCCGGCGTGCATCACGACTGCACGGTCGAGATCGACTGGGTCGATTCCGAGGCGGTAGCTGGGCCGGAGGTGCGCGCCGCGTTGAGCGAGGCGGACGGGATCCTCATCCCCGGTGGCTTCGGCGGCCGCGGTTTCGAGGGCAAGATCCGCGCCGCGCAGATCGCGCGCGAGCAGAAGATCCCCTATCTCGGGATCTGCCTCGGCATGCAGGTTGCGGTGAGCGAGTTCGCCCGCCACGTCACCGGCATGGAAGGCGCGAACTCGACCGAGATGGACCCGGAGACGCCGTTCCCGGTCATCGATCTGCTCCCCGAGCAGAAGGAGATCGCCGACATGGGCGGCACGATGCGTCTCGGCGCCGACCCGGTCAAGCTTCACGACGGCACACGCGTGCGCGAGCTATACGACGAGCCGGTCGTCTACGAGCGCCACCGCCACCGCTATGAGGTCAACAACCACCTCCGGCGCCGGCTCGAGGCGGCCGGGCTCGTGTGCTCGGGCACGTCGCCTGACGAGCGCCTCGTCGAAGTGATCGAGCTCGCGCGCGACGCGCACCCGTTCTTCGTTGCCTCTCAGTACCACCCAGAGTTCAAGTCCCGGCCAGAGCGCCCAGCCCCGCTGTTCCGGGAGTTCGTGGGTGCCGCGCTGGCGCACGTCCGCCGCACGGGCGCGACCGCACCGGAGCAGCCGGCGCAGCCGCAGACCGCGGACGGCGCAAGGACCGAGCCACGGACCGTCAGCGCCCCAACCGCCCAGCCTGAGCGCGCCACCGCCACGTGAGGCGGGCCAGCGAGGCGGAGCGCCAGCGACTCCACGAGACGTTCGCTTCGCTGTGCCGCATCGACAGCCCTTCCGGGCATGAGCGTCCCTGCGTGGACCGCGTCGCGGCCGAGCTGCGCGCCATGGGCCTCGCCGTCGACGAGGATGATTCCGGACCCGCGGCCGGCGCGGATGCCGGGAACCTCTTCACTCGCATCGACGGGGCCGGGCCGGAGTACCTGTTGCTGTGCGCCCATCTCGACACGGTCCCCGCGCTTGCGCCAATCGAGCCGGTGCTCACCGACGGAGGCTGGGAGAACGCGAACGACGCGATCCTCGGTGCCGACAACAAGGCAGCCGTCGCGGTGCTGCTCGAGCTGGCTCGCCGCATCATCGCGGCGCCGGCCCGGCCGCCGGTCGGCCTGGAGGTGCTGTTCACCGTGTCCGAGGAGAACGGGCTGCACGGAGCCAAGGCGTTCGACAAGTCGCGGCTGCGCAGCCGGCTCGGCTTCGTCTTCGACCACGCCTCGCCGATTGGCGAGATCGTGATCGCCTCGCCGACATATCAGCGAGTCGTAGCCGATCTGCAAGGCGCCGCGGCCCACGCCGGAGTGCGCCCCGAGGAGGGTCGCAGCGCGATCGCCGCCGCGGCCCACGGGATCGCGGCCATGCAGCTGGGTCGCCTCGATGACGAGACGACGGCCAACGTCGGCGTTATCCAAGGTGGCACGGCGACGAACGTCGTCCCCGAGCGCTGCCGGATCGAGGCCGAGGTGCGGGGTATCTCGGATACACGGGTGGAGGCGGTCCTGACCGAGATGATCGATCATCTCCAGGATGCTGCCGACGCCGCCGAATGCGACCTCGACGTGACGGTCGAGAAGATGTTCACGGGTTACCGCCTGAAGCCGCGCGCTCCGGCGGTCGAGTTGGCCGAGCGCGGCCTGCAAGCCTGCGGCTACGAGCCGCGTCACATCGTCACCGGCGGCGGCTCTGACGCCAACGCATTCGTCGTCGCAGGGTTGCAGTGCACGAATCTGGCCAACGGCACCGAGCGCAACCATCAGCCGGACGAGCGGGTCAGCGTCGACGCGCTCGAGGGCATGCTCGAGGTGGCTATCGCGCTGGTCGAGGAGGCTGGCCGTGGGGTTTGAGCGAATTGACGCCGAGACGGTCTGGGAGGGCAAGATCATCCGGGTCGGCCAAGAGCGCTTCCGCCAGGACGACGGCCAGGAGGTCACGCGCGAGAAGGTGTGGCACCCCGGGGCGGTCGGGATTCTCCCCGTCGACGACCAGCAGTTGTGGCTGACCCGACAACCCCGCGAGGCGGTCGGCGAGCCGGCCTCGCTGGAGATCCCCGCCGGCAAGCTCGACGTTCCCGGCGAGTCGCCGCTCGACACCGGCAAACGCGAGCTGGCCGAGGAGATCGGCAAGCAGGCCGGTCGCTGGGAGGAGATCTTCTCGTTCTACACCAGCCCCGGATTCAGCGACGAGCGCGTGTGGCTGTACTTGGCGACTGACCTCAGCGACTCGCCCGAGGTGGAGGTCGATGAGGACGAGCACATCGAGATCGTCCCGTGGCCGCTGGCCCACATCGACGACGCGATCGCCCAGTGCGAGGACTCCAAGTCGCTGATCGCGCTGCTGTGGCTGGCGCGCGACATGCTGACCCGAGAGTGACGAGCGCTCGCCATGATGCGCGTCTTGCAGCGCGCTGACCGCGGCAGGGAGGCGACCGCCCCAGCGCGAATAGGTCGACATGGTCACCGTCGACGCACACGCGCCATCACGCCATCTGACCGATCTCACGCTCGATTTTCTCGCGTATCTCGAGCTGGAGCGCGGCCTGTCGCGCAACACGCTCGAGGCCTACCGCTCTGACCTACAGCAGTACGGCCAGTTCCTGGACGCCCGGGGCCTCGACCCACTGGCTGTGACTCCGACCGATCTCGCCGCGTTCGTCACCGAGCTGGCGACCGGACGCGAAGGGCGGTCCGCTGTCGCGCCGGCCACGCTGCAACGCAAGATCGCCTGCCTGCGTTCGTTCTACCGGCATCTGCGCCGCGACCAGATCCTCGAGCACGACCCGACGTCCGAGCTGCGCGCGCCACGCTCCCCGGGCCGATTGCCCAAGGTTCTGACCCGCGACGAGGTTCAGCGGCTGCTGGCCCAGCCCCGCGGGTCATCGCCCGGCGCCCTACGAGACCGGGCACTGCTCGAGACGATGTACGCCTGCGGCCTGCGTGCCTCGGAGGCGATCGCGCTGGAGCTCTCCGCCCTCGACCTCGAGGCGGGGATCCTGCGCACGCACGGCAAGGGTTCCAAGGAGCGGATCGTGCCCGTCGGCAGCAAGGCGATCGAGACACTCAAAACATACCTCGAACAGGCACGCCCGCGCCTGGTCGGCCTGCGCGACGAGTCGCACGTGTTCGTCAACCACCGCGGCGGCGGCCTCTCGCGTCAGGGTCTCTACAAGATCGTCCAGCGCCACGCCCGCAGCGCCGGACTCGAGCACCGGATGAGCCCGCATACGCTCAGGCACACGTTCGCCACCCACCTGCTGGCCGGCGGTTGCGACCTGCGCTCGCTGCAGGAGATGCTTGGTCACGCCGACATCGGGACGACGCAGATCTACACCCACCTTTCCAGCGACCGCCTGCGCGAGGTGTACTTCGACGCGCACCCGCGGGCACAGCTCGACCGTTCCTGAGTAGCGTGTTGCCTGAGCAGATCGGGCGGGGCGGCGGTGTCACCCATTTCGACGAGGCGCGCGCGCTGGAATTCACGCTCGGGCACATCGGCGGGCGCTGGACGATGCTGGGCGAGGCTGCCGGCTCCGTCGACGTCGGACTGCGGCGCATGCAGCTGCCGGCCGGCCGCTGGTCAACGCCGGCGCACGAGCATGGCCGCGAGGAGGAGATCTTCTACATCCTCGCCGGGCGGGGCATCGCGTGGCAGGCCGGGAATACGACCGAGGTTGGTGCCGGGGACTGCATCGTCTATATGCCTCGCCACGGGGCGCACACGATGCACGCGCGCGAGGATCTCGACCTGCTGGCCTTCGGCACTCGGCGCTACGACGAGGCGGTGCGCTTTCCGCGGCTGAACTTCTCGCTCGTCGGCGGCCGGGCGATCCGCTCCGAGCCCGCCACGATCAACGGAGCGCCGTTTCAGTTCGTCCGCGAGTCGGAGCTCGGCCCGCCGGAGCTTCCCGCCGAGGCCGGTCCTCGCCCGTCGACCGTCGTCAACCTGTCCGACGTGAAGCCGGATCCCATGGAGCGGCCGCGGGTTGTACGCGTGCGACGCAACCTAGGGCGCGCGGTCGGGTCGGTCCGCAGCGGGCTGCAGCACATCGAGGTCGCGCCGGGCAAGGAATCGACCGCGCTGCATTGCCACTCGGCAGAGGAGGAGATCTTCGTCATCCTCGACGGCGACGGGACCCTGCTGCTCGACGAGGACGAGGTGCCCGTCCGCGCAGGTCACGTCGTCGCCCGACCGCCGGCGACAGGCGTCTCTCACGTGTTTCGCGCCGGCGAGGCCGGGCTCACGCTGCTCGCCTACGGCACCCGTGAGCCGAACGACATCTGTTACTACCCGAGGTCGAACAAGGTCTCGTTTCGCGGGGTCCGTCTCATCGCCAGGCTGGAGCGGCTCGACTACTGGGACGGCGAGGACGACGTGAGCCCCGAATGACAGAATCCGCCGGTGCGATCGGCCGGCGGAGAAGCATCGGGATGAGTGCTGGGGCGCCGCGGGCCGTGTCCTGCTCGTGACCCGAGCCTTCGTCGTGGTGCTCGACGCCTGCGGCGCCGGCGCGCTGCCCGATGCCGACGCATACGGCGACGCCGGCGCGAACACGCTGGCCCACCTCGCTCGCGCCGCCGGCGGCCTGCGCCTGCCGACGCTGCAGCGCCTTGGTCTCGGGTCGATCCTGGATCTCGATGGCGTCCCGCCGGCACCGGAACCAGTGCTGCACGGGCGTCTGCACGCGCTCGGGGCGGGCAAGGACTCGACCGCCGGCCACTGGGAGCTGATGGGTGTCGTGCAGAGCCAGCCGCTGCCGACATACCCGCGGGGTTTTCCTCCCGAGGTAATCGGGCTCGTGGCCGGTGCCAGCGGGCGCGAGGTGATCTGCAACCAGCCCTACAACGGGATCGACGCGATCGACCACTTCGGGGCATCGCATCTGCAGAGCGGGGCCCTGATCGTGTACACGAGCCAGGACTCGGTGCTTCAGGTAGCCGCGCACGAGACGGTCGTGGCCCCGGAGGAGCTGTACGCCGTCTGTGAGACGGTGCGCGCCGGCCTACACCCCGAGCACGCCGTGGGGCGCGTGATCGCGCGGCCCTTCACGGGCGAGCCGGGGTCGTTCGCGCGCACCGAGGGTCGCCGTGACTACGCGCTGGCGCCGCCGGCGCGCAGCTATCTGGTCGAGCTCCAAGAGGCCGGCGTGCCGGTGCACACGGTCGGGAAGGTCGGTCAACTGTTCTCAGGGGTGGGGATCGACGTGCAGCATCCGGGGCAGACGAACGCGCGCGCCCTGGCGGAGACGACCGAGCTGCTCAGCACGCTCGAACACGGATTCGTGTTCACCAACCTGATCGAGACCGACCAGGTCTACGGGCACCGCCACGACGTCGAGGGCTTCCACGCGGCGCTTCAGCGGATCGACGAGCAGGTGGCGAGCTGGCTGCCGGTGTTGCGCAACGAGGACCTGCTCGTGCTGACCGCCGACCACGGCTGCGACGTGACGATGGACCACACCGACCACACCCGCGAACACGCGCCGCTGCTTGCCGTGTTCGCCGGTCACGGCGGCCGGCGCCATGACGGCCCGTTGGCCGACGTCGGCGCGGCTACGCTGAAATGGCTGACCGGCCGGGTCTCGGACTCGCTGCCGGGTGAGCCTTTCGTATAGGAGCCCCGTTTCTGTGCCGGAACTGCCCGAAGTCGAGACCATTCGCCGCCAGCTGGCGCCCCAATTGGAAGGCCGCACGATCGAGTCGGCCGAGATCCTCGACTGGCGCTGGACGCGCCCGATGGCGCCCGAGCTGGTTCAGGCCGGGCTCACCGGCGCACGCGTCGAGCGGGTCGGCCGCGCCGGCAAGTACCTGATCTGGGAGCTCGCGGAGGATCGCCATCTGCTCATGCACCTGCGCATGACCGGGTCGCTGCTGTTCGACGCGCAGCTCGAGCCGGTGCACACTCGCGTCCGGCTGGAGCTCGACGGTGGACACCGCCTCATCTACGTCGACCCGCGGCGGTTCGGCACCGGGCACCTGCTCGATAGCGCCGGCGAACGCGATGCCTACCTGGCCGAGCGGCTCGGCGTGGAGCCGTTCTCGCCCGAGTTCACCGCCCAGCACCTGCGTCGGCTGGCGCGCGGCCGGATCGCGCCGGTCAAGGCGTTCCTGCTCGACCAGCGGCGCATCGCCGGCGTCGGCAACATCTACGCCGACGAGGCGCTGTTCCGGGCCGGCATCCATCCGCTGCGCCCGGTCGGGCGGCTCACCGGGCCGCAATGGGAGCGCCTGCGCGAGGCGATCGAGGACGCACTGAGCGAAGGCATCGACGCCAAGGGCGCCTCAATCGATGACTTCCGCCACGTGGACGGAGCGCGCGGCTCCTTCCAGGACCGCTTCCTGATTCACCTGCGGGCCGGCGAACCGTGCGTCACCTGCGGGCGAACCGTGCGCAAGATAGTCGTCGGCGGCCGCGGGACGTACGTGTGCGAGCACTGCCAGCCGCGTCCGCGCGCTCGCCGGGCGTCGCCGATATCCGGAGCCCGGACGCGGAGCGCTCGGCCTACGCCGCCACTAGGCCCTTGAGCCGACCGGCCTTGTCGGCGACGACGAGATCGTCCAAGCCGCCGATCGTCTCCTCGCCGATCACGATCTGCGGGAACGTCACCATCCCCGTCCGCCGCGCCAGTTCCGCGCGACCGTCCGGGTCCTTTGCCAGATTGATTTCTTCATAGCCGACGCCGCGCTTGCTGAGCAGCGCCTTGGCGGTTACGCACCGCGCGCAGTGATCGGTGGTGTACAAAGTGACGGGTACCATTGCTTCAGAAAGTATAGCTCCGGAATTGGGACGCCATCGGGGGTTGCCGTGCCGCGATCCCTGAAGACGGAAGCGATTGTGCTGCGATCGATCCGCTACGGCGAGGCCGACCGGATCCTTCATCTATATACCCCTCATCACGGGCGCGTGTCAGCGATCGCCAAAGGAGTGAGACGCGCCCGCAGCCGGTTCGGAGCACGGCTCGAGCCGTTCTTCGAGGTGCGCGCCATGCTCCACGAGGGGCGCAGCGAACTCATGACCGTGACCGGTGTCGACACGATCGCCACTCACTCCGGTCTGCGGGATCACGCCGCCACGCTCGACGCCGCGGCGCGCGCATGCGATGCCGTGGCCAGGCTGTTCGAGACGACCGATCCGCATCCCGAAGTGTTCCGGCTCCTGGCCAACGAGCTGTCGCTGCTGAGCGGCGATCCGGTCCACGCGCGGCCCGGCAACGGTCTCGCATTCCGGATCAAGCTGCTGCTGGCGGCCGGGATCGTGCCGCACCTGGCCACGTGCGCCAGCTGTGGCGAATCCGAGCACCTCCAGGGTTTCTCGGCCGCCGCCGGCGGCATCGTCTGCAACTCGTGTGAGGCCGCCGCGTTCGCCCTTGATGAGGAGTCCTATCGGTTTCTCATCGATGCGCTCGGTCGTCCTCTGGCCGAGGCGCCCGAAGCCTCGGAGCGCGCGCTTCGCCAGGCTGAGCGGGCGATCACCGAGACAGCCGAGCACCACGCCCAGGTGCGCCTGCGCCCGCTGCTGCGGGCGGCGTGAGACCCCGCGTTCTGCGACAACTTCGCAACGCCCGCCGTACCGGCGTCGGCCACGCTGTCAGAATCGAACCAGCGTGAGTCAGGAGATAGTCACAGCCGGATACGAGCACCCGGCCGGCGACGTCGCCGCCGGCTTCGCCGCGCGTATCCAAGCCCGCGAGGCGAGTGAGCTGTCGCCTTCGGCCACGCGGTCCTACCCCGCGGTGCGCGCGTATCCCGAGACCGATTGCGGCCTGCGTACGCCTTTTCAGCGTGACCGCGACAGGATCGTCCATTGCAAGGCCTTCCGCCGGCTCAAGCACAAGACCCAGGTGTTCGTCGCCCCCAGCGGCGATCACTATCGGACGCGACTGACCCACACGCTCGAGGTGACCCAGGTGTCGCGCACCGTGGCGCGCGCCCTGCGCCTCAACGAGGATCTGGTCGAGGCGATTGGGCTCGGGCACGACCTCGGGCACCCACCATTCGGTCACATCGGCGAGGAGGCGCTCGACGAGTGCCTGCGAGAGCGATTCGGCACTTCGTTCCGGCACAACGAGCACTCTCTGCGCGTCGTCGACACGCTCGAGCGCGACGGCCACGGCCTCAACCTGACCACACCGGTGCGTGACGGAATCGTCGGCCACTCCGGCCGCGCCGAAGAGCCCTCGACGATGGAGGGCAAGATCGTCCGGCTCGTCGACCGAATCGCTTACATCAATCACGACATCGACGACGCGCTGCGAGCAGGGGTGCTGCTGGCGCGCGACCTGCCGAGCGAGCCGATCGCCGTGCTGGGCGACACGGGTCCGCGACGGATCGACAGGTTGGTGCACGATCTCGTCGAGCACTCGGACGCGGCGGGGGAGATCGTCCAAGGCGACGAGGTCGGCGGCGCGATGAGCGCGCTGCGGACGTTCATGTTCGAGCGCGTCTACCTGGGAGCCGAGGCCCGCCGCGAAGGGGAGAAGATCAGGCGCGTCATCGGCACCCTGTTCCAGCGCTACTGCGAGCATCCGGACGAGATGCCGGCCTCGATCCCCGATGGCGAGCTCTCGCGCCGGGTGACCGACTGGATCGCCGGCATGACCGACCGCTTCTGTCTGCGCACGTTCGAGCAGTTGACCGTGCCGGTGGCGTTCGCGCCGTGACCCGCTACACGACCGACTCGCGCGATCGCGTCCTCGACGCGGTCGACATGCTCTCGCTGGTCGGCTCGCGGCTCGAGCTGCGCCGGGCCGGGGTCGACAGCTACTTCGGCCTCTGCCCGTTCCACGACGAGCGCACGGGGTCGTTCCACGTCCGTCCGGACGAGAAGCACTACCACTGCTTCGGCTGCCAGGCCTCCGGCGACCCGTTCACGTTCGTGATGGAGACCGAGGGACTCGACTTCAAGGGCGCGCTCGAGGCGCTCGCCGACCGCTTCGGGGTCAAGCTCGAGACCCAGGATGAGGACCCGGCCGCGGCCGCCCGCCGCGAGCGACGGGAGCGGCTCTACACGCTGCTCGCCCGCGCCACCACCTACTACGCGCGGTATCTGTGGGACTCGCGCGAGGCCGACGACGCCCGCTCGTACCTGCTGGCGCGCGGGCTCAGCGAGGAGATCCTGCGTGAATTCCGCGTCGGCTACGCGCCGAGCGCGTGGGACCGGATCCTGCGGGCTTCACGCTCGGCCGGCTTCAGCGAGCAGGACCTGCTCGACGCCGGTCTCGTGCAGCGCTCGCGCGCCCGCCCGGGCCAGGTCTACGACCGTTTCCGCGAGCGGATCATGTTCCCGTCCGTCGACGCGCGCGGACGCGTGCGCGGCTTCGGCGCCCGCGCCATGCGCGAGAACCAGCAGCCGAAATACCTCAACACGTCCGAAAACGACCTCTACCACAAGCGCAGCCAGCTGTTCGGCATCGATCACGCCCGTGCTGTCGCCGCCCGGGCGGGCCGGATGATCCTCGTCGAGGGCTACACCGACGTGCTGGCGCTGCACCAGGCCGGGCTGCGCAACGCGGTCGGGATCATGGGCACGGCGCTGACCGAGGAGCAGGTAGGCGAGCTCGAGCGCACCGTGCGCGTGCTCGAGCTGTGCCTCGACGCCGATCGCGCCGGCCAGGACGCGATGCTGCGGGCCGCGCAGCTCGCCGAGGGACGCAAGCTCGAGCTGCGAGTGGTGCCGCTGCCCGAGAACACCGATCCCGCCGAGCTGATCGAGCGCCAGGGCGCCGACGCGCTGCGGGGTCTTGTCGAGGGCTCGGTCCCGTTCGTCGTCTTCCACGTCGACCGGATCCTCGATCGGGCCGATACCGGGAGCGCCGAGGGGCGCGACCGGGCGGCGCTGGAGCTGGCGCCGGTGCTCGACCTGCCGCCGAGTGCGCTGCGCGAGGACCTCCTCCAGCGCGTGGCCAGCCGGCTCGAGCTCTCCGAGGGGCGGCTGGCCGCGCTGCTGGCGCGGGGGTCGGGTGGGGGCGGTCGCGGTCCCGGTGGCGGTGGCGGGGGTGGAAGCGTCGGTGGCGGTCCGGGGGGCGGTGCCCGGTTCGGGTCGCAAGGCGGTGGGCGAAACGGGGGAGGACCCGCCGCTTCGGCGCCTGCGGCTGTGCCTGATCCGACCGTACGTACCGAGCGGGCGTTCCTCGCGTTGTGCGTCGCGCTCCCGGACGCCGGCCGGCGGGCGCTGGGCGCGATCGACCCCGACGAGCATCTGACCAGTGAGCGCATGCGCCGTGTGGCGCGCCACCTGGCCGGTCAGACCGAGATGCCGATGACCGGGCTCGCCCCCGACGACGAAGACCTGACTCGCGCGGTGGCGGACATCGTCGCCTGGGCCGGCCGGGCCGGCGAGGTCACCGAGCACCACATCGAACAGCAGCGGATGCTGCTCGAGCGCGGGCGCCTGGATCGCGCCATCCGCCGTGCCCGGGGCGGTGGCGCCGGCGACGTCACCGACCTGGTGCGCGAACGCGAACGGATCTCCGAGCAGATCCGCGAGCTCGACGGCCTGCTCGAGAAGCCCGTCTGAGCAGGGAGGCAGCGTCCAGTGGGCGTTCGTCGTGCGATCAACGAGTCCGGGCCGGGCCCGGGCGCGGCGTCGCACTTTCCCGGTCGCGCCGGGCGCGAAAAAGTGCACAAATCGCGTCACCGTCCACGCGCGAGTGCGCAAATTGCCCGCCACGGGGCATTTCGGCCCCAAGTCCCCGGCGGCGGCGCGATTTGTTCGATTATTCTCGCCGGCATCGGGCGCAGCGCTCGCGGCAGGGGTGATGTCGGTTCCCGCTAGGCTTCGCGAAGCTGCATCAGCCGATCCGCGGCGGTTAGAAGCGGTAGATCATTACACCATAATCCGGGGTAACTCAATTGGCAGAGTGTTCGGCTGTTAACCGAAATGTTGCGGGTTCGAGTCCCGCCCCCGGAGCTGTCTGCGGCCGAACGGGCCGGTTTGGCTAGCCCCGCGTAGCGGGAGACTGTGATCAATGAAGCTCTACGTCTGTTACGGCACGTTCCGGTTCGCCCCGCGGCCGGGCGGCCATCCATGCGGCAACGCTTACCACGCGCTGGTGGAGGCCGGGCACAAGCCGGAAGTGATCCGCGCTTACGGGTGGGGAGCGCTTCCGGAGGTGTTCAACCAGACGCCCGGACGGCGTGAGGTCAAGCGGCTGACCGGGAACAGCTGGGTGCCGGCGCTGGTCACCGACGACGGCGAGGTGGTCCAGGGCTCGGACAACATCATCGCCTGGGCCAAGGCTGGCGCCGGGGATGCGAAGGCCGGCGCCGCGGATGCGAAGGCCGGCGCCGGCGATCCCGCAGCAGGCGCGGTCGGCGCTGCGGCAAGCGAGCCGGACGCCGCCGCCGGATCGGACGCCGGCCAAAGCCCGGCGGCCTGACACGCCGCGATGCGACCATCGCTCAGCATCGAGGATCTCAAGCGGTGGGAGGACCATGGCGCCACCTGGCGGGCGATCGAGGTCACCGACCAGCGCGCCGTCGTGGAGCTGTGCAGCTGTTACGGCGAGCCGGTCGACCGGCTCGAGGGTGAAGCGCCCGAGCTGATCGAGTTCGTGCGCGTGCACGGCGCCTCTACGTAACCCCGACCGCCTACGTGGCTCCGGCCGCCTAGATCGCACCGGCCGCCGACGTCGCCCTGGCCGCTACCCCGCGCCGGCGGCCAGCTCCTCGACCAGTTCGGCGGCCGTAGTCGCGCCGTCGTGCGCCGCCGCCCA
>JBJMLD010000157.1:0-33478 GCA_045805545.1 Solirubrobacteraceae bacterium
ACAGTCCAGCAGACCTACTCTGACGGGTCGATCGTCAACTGGAGCGGCTCCGAGTCATCCGACTCGCCCGCGCCGAAGATCGAGGCGAAGGATTCGATCGGCGGTGGCGGCAGCTCGCTGCTCGGGATCATCGCCCTCGTGCTAGCTGTGCTGGCGTTGCTTGGAGTGGGTCTGTCGCTGCTCGGCGGCGGCGGGCGTGGGGAGGGCCGCCCCGTGGCCTAACCAGTGCGCGTCAAGCACCCCGACTCCAATCCGGCGGCGCACCGGTCAGCAGGTACCTGCCGTCATCGGTCTGCCCGAGCTGGCCGCGCTCGCGCAGCTTGCGCAGCCCGATGGTCACTGAAGGCCGGTGCGCCCCGACGAGCTCACCAAGCACCGCGTGCGTGAGCCTGAACGGGATGCGAACGCCCTGCGGAGTCACCTGGCCCCAGTCGCTGCCCAGATGCCAGAGCATGGCCAACAGCCGCTCCTCGACGCGCTTGACATGGCCGATCGCGGCCAGGTAGGCGGCGGCGTTCGCGCGGCGGACGAGCCGGGCGGCGAAGGCCACGGTCAGCTCACGACGCAGGCCGATCCAAGCCGTGATGCGCTCGTCGAGCAGAGCGAGGCGGACCGGCGAGAGCACGCGCCAGTCGACCTGCGCTGGGATCGCGGTTTCCGGCGGGTGCTGCCAGGGCCGGATGATGTCGCCGCGGCCCAGGAGCTCGATCGACGCCGCTTCGCCCAATTGCAGACGGCGGCCCAGCAGCCCGTCGAGTACGAGCACCCCGTACATCCGGTCATGGTCGCCGTCCGGCGGATGCCACGACTTGTCCCTTAGCGAGACAACCGGTGCTTGAAGCAGGTGGGTCAAGCGCTCCCGATCGGTTGCTGAGAGAGCCTGTGCCAGGTCCGGATCCTCGCGCAGGACGTAGGCGTAATGAGGACCGGCTTGGTCGCCGTCCTGGTCAGTCCAAGCGCGCCGACGCAGCGAACTCTCTGCGCCCGTCGAAGCGGCCTTCAAGCGTTCCGCCTGTCCTCTCAGGGCGTGCGTACGACGGCGGGCGAACTCGACCTGATTCAGCAGCCCCTGTTTCGAGTCTTCCGACACGCCGGGGTCAAGCTCTCCAGCTTCGCCCTCGATGAGCGCATCACGGTCGCTTACCGCGCCGTCGGCCGGGTACGTGTCTCGCTGGTCGCTCATTCCGTGATCAGACCGGTAACGATGTTGATAACCGGATGGGCTGCTTAGCCTAGCGCCCACGCGTGCACTGGTTCATTGCTGTGCATGTGCTCGCGGTAGCGGCGGGTCATCTCGCGGAGTGCCTCGCCGCGCTCGACGCCCCGATCGTCGTAGAGGCGATGGAACATCATCGCCTGCCAGGCGGCGCCGTTGCGCAGCAGCACGCAGCGCCGCTCGATGTGCCCGAGCAGTCGATCGGCGTCAGCCGGATCGACGCCCCAGGTGACGAGGCCCTCACGGGCGAGCGGTAAGAGCCGTCGCAGCACCAGCTCGGCCACCGGCACCTCGCCGACTCCCGGCCAGTACACGCGGGCGTCGATCCCGTCGCGCGCGCCGGCATGGAAGTTCTCCTCGGCGGCTGAGAACGACATCTGCGTCCACACGGGCCGCTCGTCCTCGGCGACCATCCGCAACAGCCCGTAGTAGAACGCGGCGTTCGCCAGGATGTCGACGACGGTCGGACCGGCCGGCAGGACGCGGTTCTCGACGCGCAAGTGCGGTTGATCGCGCACGACGTCGTAGATCGGGCGATTCCAGCGGTAGATCGTTCCGTTGTGAAGGCGCAGCTCGCTCAGGCGCGGCACATCGCCTCGCTGGAGCGTGACCAGCGGGTCCTCGTCGTCGCATACCGGCAGCAGCGCCGGGAAGTAGCGCACGTTCTCCTCGAACAGGTCGAAGATCGAAGTCACCCAGCGCTCGCCGAACCACACCCGCGGGCGCACTCCCTGGCTCTTCAGCTCCTCCGGACGGGTGTCCGTGGCCTGCTCGAACAGGACGATCCGCGTCTCGCGCCACAGCTCCTTGCCACAGAAGAACGGTGAATTTGCCGCCACCGCGACCTGCACGCCGGCGATCGCCTGGGCGGCGTTCCAGTACCGCGCAAACGCCTCGGGCGCCACCTGCTGGTGTAGCTGGACGCTGGTGCACGCCGCCTCGGGCGCGATTGTGTCCGCGTGCGTGTAGAGCCGCTCGACCCCGGAGATTGCGATCTCCAGGTCCTCCCCGCGGGCGGCGAAGATCTGCTCGTTGAGCAGCGCATAGCGCGGGTTAGCGCTGAACGCCTCGAGCGTCAGGTGCTCGGGCGAGATCGTGGGCAGGATCCCAATCAGCATCATGTGGGCGCCAACCGTCCGGGCCTGTGCCTCGGCGTCGTTGAGGCTGCCGCGCGCGTCTCGCTCCAAGCCGCGGAACACGTCATCGGCCAGCAGGCGCGGCGCGATGTTGATCTCGATGTTGAACTGGCCCAGCTCGGTCTGGAAGTTCGGATCGGCGATCGCTTCGAGCGCGGCGGCGTTGACCAGCGCCGGATCGCCCTCGTCGTCGGTCAAGTTGAGCTCGACCTCGAGGCCCACCGAGCGGCGCTCCGGATTGAACCGCGATTCGGAGAGCATGCGCGCGAACACGTCAAGACAAGCGCGGACCTTGCGTCGATAGCGCTGGCGGTCTTCCCGGCTGAAGACCTTCGCGGCGACCTGCTCGCCCACGCAGTAAGTATCTCCGAAACCGGCAGACTCAACACTCGACTAGCCGGGAGGGGTCCGCTGACCATGCCGTTATTGGATTCAGAGCCGGGGTAAGGCTCGGTCGATGGCGCAACGGCACGCGCGCAACCTGTTGAGCGGCGAGACGATGACGTTTCGGCAGACGAGCCCCGAGACGGGCGGCGACGTGATCGAACTCGATTTGGAGCTACGTCCCTTGGGCGCGCCAGGGGCGCTGCCTCATCGCCACCTGCCCGAGGAGCGGTTCGAGATCGCGAGCGGGCTGCTCTATGTCTGGATCGCCGGGAGGCCGCCGACTGTGGCGCGTCGCGGCGACGTCGTCGTAGTCCCGCCGGGGCGCTGGCACTACATCGTGGCGCTGCGCTCCACGCATGCCCGAGTCGTGATCCGGCCGGGAATGCACTTCGATGAGCTCCTGCAGACGATGGCCGCGGTCGGCAGCGGCGACCTGCGGCCGGGGACGCTTCGCCGGCTCGCGCCGCTGCTGCGCGAGCACGGGTGTATCTAGGCGGTGCGCGTGTCCTACCGGCGTCGGCTGCCGCGGCCGTAGAGAGCGACCATCAGCCGCTCGGTCAGCTTTGTGGCGAACTTCGAGTAGGGGAAGTAATAGAGCTCCCGGTCGAGGCCAAACCGGGTGACGACCAGGTTCTGGCGCTGGGCGTACTTCTGAATGCCGACCCTGCCGTGCCGGGCACCGACTCCCGACTCCTTGGCCCCGCCGATTGGGATCTCCATGGCGAAGTAATTGGCGATCGCGTCGTTGACGATCGCGGCGCCGGATTGGATCCGCCGCGCCACGCGCTCGCCGTGGGCCGCGCTGCCGGCGAACACGCTGGCGTCGAGCCCGAACTGCGAGTCGTTGGCCAGGTGGATTGCCTCGTCCTCGTCGCTCACGCGCATGATCGGGAGCGTCGGGCCGAACGTCTCTTCGTTCATGATCCGCATCGAGTGATCGACGTTCGTCAGGACGGTGGGCTCGATGAACGTTCCGTTCCCCGGCTGGCGCGTGCCACCGGTCTCGATCTTCGCGCCCTTGTCCAGAGCATCACGCAGGTGCTCCTGCACCAGGTCGGCCTGCTCGGGGGAGGTCATCGCGCCGATCTCGACCTCGTCCGGCCCGGCGCCAGCGCCCTGCCGCAGCTTCGAGACCTTCTCGACCACTTTGGCCACGAACGGCTCGTACGCGTCTGATTCGACATAGACGCGCTCGACCGAGATGCACGTCTGACCGGCGTTCTGAAGCGCGCCCCAGACGGCCGCGTTGGCGGCGCGCTCCAGGTTGGCATCGCGCAGTACGATCATCGGGTCCTTGCCGCCGAGCTCGAGCGTGAGTGGGAGCAGCCGCTTGGCCGCCCTTTCCATCAGCCCCTTGCCGACGTCGGTCGAGCCGGTGAAGTGCAGCATGTCGACCGAATCGACGAGCGCGCTGCCGACCGTGCTGCCGGGCCCGGTGGCGACGAGGAAGGCGTCCTCGGGAACGCCGACCTCGCGCAGGCCCTCCTGGATGAGCAGTGAGCTGAGCGGAGTGATACTGGCCGGCTTGAGCACAACGGAGTTACCCGCCATCAGCGCAGGTATCGCGTCACCGAAGTTGTTGATCAGCGGGTAGTTCCACGGGCCGATCACGCCAACCACGCCGTAGGGCACGTAGCGATTGATCACCTTGCGCCCCATCAACAGCGGGGAGTGCGGACGCTCGCGCTCGTCGGCGAGCCACCTCGGAGCGCGCTTGGCCCAGAAACCGAGGGCGTCGGCGCAGTAGAAGATCTCCAGCTGCGCGTCCTCGTACGGCTTCCCGTTCTCCTCGCTTAGCGTTCGGATGATGCGCTTGCGCTCGCTCACCACCCACTTGCGCATGTCCCGCATCAGGGCCCCGCGCCCGTCGAAGCCGAGAGCGTCCCAGCCTGGCTGCGCCGCGCGAGCCCGACTCACCAACTCGGTGGTCGCCTCGCGGTCAAGCGACGGGACCTCGGCGATGACGTCGCCCGTGGCTGGGTTGCGGACGGGCATCGTGCTCGGGCCGGCGTCGGCGACTTGGGGCTGATCCTGGGTGGTGGCCATCGGCTCTCTCCGTTTCTTGGTAACGGATGTTGAATCTAGTGCATGCCTTCCGTCGGCCGCGTGTCGGATCGTGCCGTCTGTGCGCGCTATCGGATCGCTCGACAAACATGGCGTCAGGAGGCTCAACCGTGGACGAAGCTCGTATCGACGAGACTGAACAGGGCCGCTTGCCGGCCGACGAAGGTTGGTTCATCCTCAACCTGGGGGAGATGGCCTGGGAAACAGTTCCGGGCTTCGGCGCGTGGCGCGACTTCAACTGGGCCAGGAAGTCCGATGATGAGCCCGGGATCGGCGTTCACATGCATGTCCTGCATCCCGGGGAGAGCTTCGGCTATTACCACGCTGAAGCCGCACAAGAGGGTTTCATAGTGCTGAGTGGCGAGTGTCTGGCCGTCGTTGAAGGCCAAGAGCGGCGGATGCGGCAATGGGACTACTTTCACTCGCCCCCCGGCACCGCTCACGTCACGGTCGGGGCCGGCGACGGGCCGTGCGCGATCCTGATGTTCGGCAGTCCAGACCCCAGGCGGAAGGTTGAATGGATTGCCGACGAGACCGCCGCCAAGTACGGAGCAAGTGTCGAGCGCACGACCGGGATCGACAGCGAGGCGTACGGCGAGGTTCCGGAGGAAATCCGGACGTCCGCTCCGGCGCCGCTCGGGCGACCGGCCGACGAGAGCTGATCAGGAGCGGAGGGGTCGTCAGGAGCGGCGGCGGGCGCGGATCACGGCGTCGACGCCGGTACCGGCCACAGGCCGCGGCCGCTCACCGGCGACGAGCATCTCCCACCGGTCCGGGTCCAGCGCGGCGCGCCCGGCCTCCACGGAGACCTGCACCTGACCCGCCGCGGCCGTCCGCGCTCCCGTAGCCGGGTCGATCGGGCGATGGCCGACCAGGAATAGCGTCCCGCCGGGAGCGACCCCTGTCGCCATCCGCCGCACCATCTGCTCGACTGATCCGCCCACGTGGACATACAGGCAGAGCACGAGGTCGTACTCGTCCCTGGGAGGCGTCCAGTTCGCGAGATCGGCCTGCACCCAGTCGATGCGCTCGGCCACGTCGGGCCCCATGGCCTCGGCCGTCGACCGGGCGTATGCCAGGGCCGTCGCGGAGAAGTCAATCGCCGTGACCTGCCATCCGCGCGCAGCCAGCCACAGCGTGTCGGAACCGTGGCCACAGCCGGCGTCGAGCGCGCGTCCGGGCCGCAGGTCGCCGACCTCGGCCGTCAAGTGCGCGCTGGGCGGCCGCTGTGCGACGCGATCCCCGTGCTCGCGCAGGGCTTGTGACCAGCGCTCTTCCCAGAAGTTCTGGTCGTACGCGCTCACGTCGGTTGCCGACGCTGGTTCTCGTCGGCGGCCACGCTTCGAGTGTGACACGCGCTGAACCGTTTCCCTGCCGAGCGGGGTCCAAACCCACGTGAACAGAGAACGGAAAGGACAGCAGTTGCTGAACATGACACGCAGTTTTTCCAACCCTGCCGTCCCAGAGCAGCGGCACGAGAGCAATGGCCCCGAGGGCACTCAGCGCGCGAGGTTCGCCGCCGGCTGTTTCTGGGGTGTCGAGGCATCGTTCCGCGAGCTCGAAGGCGTCGTACAAACACGCGTCGGATACGCCGGCGGGAGCACGACGGACCCTAGCTACGAGCAGGTCTGCTCGGGCACGACCGGTCACGCGGAGTCAGTGGACGTGTGGTTTGACCCCGCCGTAGTCAGCTACAACGATCTGCTGAATGCGTTCTGGTCGATGCACGATCCGACCACGCGCGACCGCCAGGGCTGGGACTTCGGCAGCCAGTATCGCTCGGCGATCTTCGTCCACGACGGCGAACAGGAGCGGCTCGCGATCGCATCGCGCGACGAGCACCAGCCGGCGTTCGCGGATCCAATCGTGACTGAGGTCACCGCGGCGGCGAAGTTCTACGACGCCGAGGACTACCACCAGCGCTATTTCGAGAAGCACGGCGGCGCCGCCTGCGCGACGACGCTTCGCGACTAGGTCCGTCAACCCGACGGCCGTCAGCCCTCCTCGAGCGTCACGTACGGCTCGAGGAGGGAGACGAGTCGCATGCGCCCTCGGTGCAGGCGGCTCTTGAATGCGGCCTGGCGGACGCCGACGATCTGTGCCGCTTCTTCGGTCGAGAGGCCGTCGATGTCGCGCAGCACGACCGCGTCGCGCCACTGCGCGGGCAGCTGGGCGAGAGCACGGTCCAGGACTTGCTCGAACTCGCGTGACAAGCTTTGCGCCTCTGGACCGAGCTCTGGCGAGTCGGGCAGCGCGACGATCGGATCCTCGCCCTCTGGATCGGCCTCGGCACGCGGGAGCGCGCGGCGCGAGCGCTGCCGCTGCGCCTCATTGAACGCAATCCGGTACAGCCACGTCGAGAACTGCGCCCGTTCCTCAAACCTGGCGAGTCCCCGCCACGCACGCAGAAATACCTCCTGCGCGACTTCGTCGGCCTCGTCTTGGCCGAGTCCGAACCGCCGCAACGCGGCGTACACGCGGTCGGCGTGGAGCATGACCAGCTCGGCGAACGCATCCTCGTCGCCTAAGCGCGCCCTCTGGATCAGCTCATGCTCAGAGGGCGGCGCGGCGCTCACCGCGCGGTTATACCGACTGAGCAGACGGGCGCCACGCGTACTGGCGCCCGCTGCAGTCCGGGGTTAGTGCTCCTGCAGGTCGAGCGAGCAGGAGTTGATGCAGTAGCGCTCACCCGTTGCACCAGGTCCGTCGGGGAACACGTGGCCGAGATGCCCGCCGCACGCCGCGCAGTTCACCTCGACTCGCCGCATGCCCCAGCTGCGGTCCTCGAGCAGCTCGACGTTGGCTCGGTCGGCGGGCTCGGTGAAGCTGGGCCAGCCGGTGCCTGAGTCGAACTTCGTCTCCGATGAGAACAGCTCGGCGCCGCACCCGGCGCACCGGTAGGTTCCGGAACGCTTTTCGTGCACGTAGCTTCCGGTGAACGGCGCCTCCGTTCCCTTGCCACGAAGCACGTCGTACTGGTCCGCGGTGAGCTGCTCACGCCACTCGCGCTCGGTCTTCTCGACGCGAGGGCCGTTGGTCTGATTCTGTGAATGACTATGCATGTTCATGTCTGGTTTGACCCGACACACACCGAAACGGTTCAGCCGGCACCGTGCGGCTCGCGCAACCTGAGCCGCACCGCGGCCGCAGTCTGGCTCGCGTCCATCTCTCCGGAGCGCGCCGGCAGCCCTTGGAGCGCATCCAGCATCTTGCGAAGCCCCGCCAGCAGCCGGCGGCATTCCTCGCACTCCGCGACGTGACGCTCCACGCGCAGCCGCTGGCCCGATCCCAGCTCCCCATCGACGAACGCGGACAAGTGCCGCGGCGTCCACCGGTGGTCCAAGCTGAAGCGCGCGCGATCGAAGAGGCTGCCCATACGAACTATGACCCGACGAGGCTCCGAAGAGATTCTCGACAGTTGTTCTTAGCCGACCACGGTTGCTCGTGACGAGCTGCTTTCAGCCGTTCGGTAAAGACTTTGCAACCGCTTGAGCCGCGCGTATGATGCCGCGGAGCCGAAAAGCGGCCGGGGCGAGGCGAACTCCGAAGGAGCAATGCGAGGGGCATCTAATCAGGGGCGGCGCCGTGCTTGGCTGACCGTAGCCGCCACGGCTCTCCTCGCGGCTCTGTTGGCCGCGTTCGCTGCTGTAGGCGCGGTCGGATCGGATGGCTCCGGCGCCTCGTCGCACGCAAAGTCGCGCCCGGCGTCTGGCCGACCGGCGGCCGGCCAAGACATCGGCGTCCTGGCCGCGACGATCACGCCTGACGCCGCGCTGCTGCACGACGGCGTTGGGGTCGCCGCAGTTGCGCTCGCGGATGTGACGTCGAGCGACCTGTCGGTCCGCAACGTGCGCGCCACGCTGCGAGTCCCGGCTCCCGCGCGGGTGGCGAGCCTTGGCCGGGCGAGGGGATGGCGCTGCACGGTCAGTGTCGGCGGCGCCTTCGTCTCGTGCGCCGCCGTCGCGGCGGTAACGAGCTCGAGCGCGCTCGCGCCGATCAACCTCAACATTCGCTCGGTCGGCATCCGCGGCAGGCCGTCGTTCGGGCGCGCAACGTTGCAGCTGCATGCGGGGTGGGTGCAGCGCGGTGTCAGCGGACGCGCGCTCCACCGCAGTTCGAGCGCGCGACTCGCGGTCAACGAGCGCGCACCACTCACGGTGAAGGCGCGCTCGGTGGAGAAGACAGTGACCACGCCGGTCACCGGCATCCCAACCACGCCGGCGATTCTCGTCGGGAAGGTGGGTGGCCGCACCCCGGAGCCGATCCGCTTCGCGTGGCGTCAGCTGTGCGGGCGAGGCGTCTGCGCCAGGGTGCGCTGGACGACCGCGACGCACGGCTTCCTCGTCGACGGACAGCAGCCGTCGGCCGCGTTCACGGCACCACGCGTGCGTCGTCCGCAGACGCTTCGCTTCGCGCTCACCGCGTCCGATCCGCGCGGGCCCGTGACCGCGGTCGCGTCCGTCCGCATCGAGCCGGACCAGATCATGCACCTGAACCCCGCGCTGCGCAGCATGCGGCTGGCCGGAGCCACGCTGCGCACGAAGCAGCGCCGCGTGACCCGGCTGCGGCTGACCAAGGCCGATCAGGCGGTGGTCACGGTCGGCGCCTCGGGGGCGTACCGCACCCGCGTCAACGGCCTCGTCGTCCTCGACGCCCGGGTCACCCGCCAGCGCATCTCGAGGGTGGCTTGGAAGGAGGCGCTCGGCCCGCGCTCACTGCTCGCCGGGGCCCGGCGGACCAGGACGGCGATCCGGTTCCGCGCGCCGGCGGTGCCGGGAACCTTCGCGGTGCGGATGAGGGCCCGGACACCGGCCGGAAGCTTCACGCGTGATGAGCTGATCGAGGTGAACCCCGCCGTCAGGGCGAGCGCCGACGTTGCGAGCGCAAGCTCCGTGTCCTCCGGGGCCGAGCGAGCGTTCTGCGATCTCGTCGCTGCGGCGCGGAAGGACGGAAAGATCTCGATCTCGCTGCCGTCCGGGGCGGCGTTCACCGCCGAGGCGAATACAGGGCCTGGCAGCACGTGCTCCGCGGCCGAGACGATCGAAGTCCGCCACGGTGCCACGACCCTGGGTTCGTTCGAGCTGACCGGCGTGGACGGTGAGATCACGAGCCGACGCGGCCTCGTCATCACGGGCGGAAGCATCGAGGCGCCCTCGTTCTGGAGCGCGCCGGTCGCAACCGCTCCGGATAAGAACGTGCGCGTCGTTCATGGCGCGTTCGCCTCCCAGGCGGCAGGAACCGGCAGCAGGCTGAAGATCGGCTTCCAAGTACCGCGCACGGGGGACATCAGCGTCGGCCTGGGGATCCCGCTCACGAACGCAGGGTTCGGCGATCTCGCCGGCGAGGTCAAGGTCGGCGAGTCGGCGCGGTCGAAGTTCCCGCTCACGAACTCACTCCCAGGCGGCTGGAGGCTGACCAACCTCGGCCTCTCGGTGGTCCCGGACGCACGCCGGTTCGAGCTCGCGGCGACGGCCGCCGGGCCCAAGTCGACCGACGGAGAGCTGGCGTTCAACGGAGTCCTGACGTTCGATGGCGAGGTGAGCGTGTCCGTCGTGGCGACGAACCTTGCGGTGTTCCAGTCGGCCGCAGGACAGCAGGCCACACTCACCGCCGCTGGCACACTCACGCTCCTGCCGGGGCAGCGGATCGACGCCGCCAACCCGGACGCGAGCGGCGCCTTCTTCCCGGTCATCGACGTCTCCCTGAGCGCCAGGATCGACAACTACAACCCGGCTGAGAATCTGACCTTGTCGGGGCAGGTGTCGTGGTCCTCGGGCGGCGCGCTCGACCTTGAGGGGACGCTCGTCACGGCGGTGAAGGGCACGAAGATCACGGCAACCGTCAGCGGCAGCTACACGGACGCGAGCAACTGGAGAGTGTTCGCGTCGCTCGAGACCGGTCCAGATGGGCTTCCAATCGGCAGCGGCCCGCTCCTCAGGCTGAGGAGCGTCCAGGGGGAGCTCTCGCGCAACGCGGGCGGGTTCGACGTCAGCCTCAAGGGTGAGGCGGCTGACATCCACCTCGGAGCGGGCGTGAATGTGAAGCACGCCAAGGTCGAGTTCACAACCGCCTGCAACTTCCCGGGAGACCAGGCCGCGACCGGACCCGGCACGTTCGCCTGTCTGCTGATCGACTCGACGTTCGAGCTGAAGGTGCTCGGCGACAAACCGCCGCTAACCGTGACCGGGAAGGTCAAGCTCGACCTCGGGACCCTGAGGTTCGAAACCGAAGGCGGTGTCAATGCGGGCGCCGGGTTCGGCCCCGCGGCCTTCCACCTTCACGACGTCAAGCTGTTCGTCTCCAATACTCGCCCGAGCGCCGCTAATTGCGCCGGCGAGGCTGGCTCCGCGGCGGCCAACGGCCTGTACCTCGGGTTCACCGCCAAGGGCACGGTCCTCGGGCTCTCGCTCGACGTCAATGGTGCATACCTGGGCGGTACCGACGCGCACTACTGCCTGGGGGCAACCGTGGGCGCCGCATCGCTGCCCACCGGGAACAGCGACGCCCTGGCCACCGCTGCCGCACCGAAGGACACGGGCGGGAAGCCGAGGTGCTCGAGCCCGAGCGACCCGACGCTGCAGGGGCTCCAGTTCCAGTACTCGAGCGACACCAAGGTCGCGAGCCTTTCGGGGACGTTCTGCCTCCCGAGCAGCGTGCGCCAGAAGCTCGGCACGATCGGCACCGGGGTGGGTACGGTCGATTTGAAGCTGTCCACGGATGGCTTTGAGGGCAAGGCCTCCTACAAACTGGCCAGCGGCGTCACCTGGTTCGTCAACGCCAAGAACGACACCACGCCCGATCCGACCAAGGCGGCGCTGGGATTCCGTAGCCTGACGGCCAGCGTCACGGCGACGAAGAGCGCCGGCCTGAACCTCGGCCTTGAGGCGGGCGGGGAGATCAGCATGCCCGCGCCGACCGCGGCCAGCGGCGGCAACGGGGAGCCGTCGACCGCGCCGGTCGGGCTCGCCGTCGACGTCTCGGTGCGCCCGGTTCCGCAGCTGACGTTCGCGGCCAACGTCGGCGAGAACGTCGCGGATCAGCCGTGTAACGAAGTCACGGCGAAGATCCACGAAGCTTTCGGCGCAAAGGGCTTCAATATCTGCCAGTTCGGACTGCAGGGCACGATCGGCGCCTCGGGGGTCGGGCTCGCGGCGAACGCAAAGTTCACTCTGCCGACGTCGTGGGTCCGGCTCGGCGTGAAGAACGCATCGCTTGAGCTTGGTTTCAACATCTCGGCGCAGAACCCGTGCGTCGATCTGTCGATCCTGCGCGCAAATCCAAGCGGTGGTCCCGCGCTCGACCTGCTGAACAAGGGGGCGATCGTCGCAAACGAGTCAGTGCTGCGGATCGCGCCGAACGGCTGCCGCCTCCCAGGACGCGCGGCGATCCCAGCCGGGATCCGGCTGGCGTTCGACGGGGCCATCTTCGGCACCGCCACACATGTCGACCTGAGGATCGAACGGCAGCTCGCCGGCCTGAAGATCGACTTCACGCAACAGATCGGCAAAACGCGACTCGGCCCGCTCGAGTTCGGGCTGACGAATATCCGCGTGCTGCTCGACCCGCAGAACCGGCAGACGACACTCAGCCTGAAGACATCCGTCTCGATCAGCCACGCGATCGGCTCCGGCAAGCTCGAGATCGACGGCACGTTTGCCAGCACGGGAGCGACCACCTCGCTCGACGGGACGGCCAGCCTTCACGCGCAGGTGCTGAAGGCGCGGCTCGACGGCAACCTCGACTTGCATTTCCAGACCGGGAACGGCCCGACCCAGGCAAAGTTCAGCGGCGGGCTCGACATCGACCTGCTGATCATGAAGCTCAGCGTGAAGCTCAACACGCTCGAATACGACGGCGCGAAAGGTGGGCTTCAGGCGCTCGACATCGAGGTGAACCACCAGTTCCGGCTTGGCCCGGTCGAGGGACACATCGGCGGCGGCGTCACGTACTCACGCGGGAACCGGGAGATCGGTCTGACGTTGAGCGGACGGGTGAAGATATGGACGTTCGAGACCTCGTTCCGGCTCGCGCCGAAGCTCACGACCGACGTC
Source organism: Solirubrobacteraceae bacterium (assembly GCA_045805545.1). GTDB lineage: Bacteria > Actinomycetota > Thermoleophilia > Solirubrobacterales > Solirubrobacteraceae > Palsa-465. The sequence continues at coordinate 12,855 of JBJMLD010000157.1, forward strand.
ACGCTTCCGTTCGACTTCGGCCCCGGCGGCGAGACGACGAGGATCTCGAAGCCGGGCACGCTGCTCGTGCTGCGGCTCAAGGGCAAGCTCGACGGCAAGGTTGAGCCCAGCGGGCAGATCAAGGTCGACCACGTGATGCCGATCCAGGGGTGCTTCCCGTTCGAGACCGTGTGCGTGACGATTGGCGACGCGGCGGTCAACACGGCCAACGGGACGGTCACGTTCAAGGTGTTCGGTTACGACGTCGTCATCGACGCCAGCCAATACGTCAAGAACACGCCGGGCCAGGTCGACTACTCGCCGGGGATCTCATACGTCGCCAACGAGCGCTCCGGCGAGTGCCTCGACGTCGACTTCGGCAACTTCAATCCCGGCACCCGCATCAAGCAGATCCAGTGCTCGAAGACGCGGAACGTCGCCCAGGAGCTCAAGCTGCTCGCGGACGGAACCCTGCGCGTGCGCAGCGCGGACGGCCGCGAGCTCTGCGTCCGGGGCGTCGCGGCGGGGAATGGCTCGAACCTCCAACTGGCCGGATGCGACATCGGCCAATCCGGGATCCGCTGGTACCGCAACACCTTGGGCCAGATCAAGGGTGGCTACGCGAACCACGGCCACCTGTGCCTCGACATCAACTCGACGAGCGCCCAGCCCGGTGCCCTGCATCTCGCCGGCTGCCGCCGCGACGCAACGAGCCAGCGCTGGGTGATCGTCGATGCGATCCGGCACCCCGCGAGCCCAGCCACCGGCTGCCTCGATATCCCGGTTGGCAACCTGGCGTCCGAGCTAAAGGTGTTTCCGACCTGCAACCGCAGCGCGAACCAGGCGTTCGCGCTGTACCCGAACGGCGAACTGAAGATCCGCGGTGAGTGCGTGGCCGCCGAGATCAAGACCGGGGCGACGCTCCGGCTCCAGAATTGCACGGCAACTCCGACACCGCAGCAGCGTTGGAGCCTCAACTTCGGGCAGCTCTGCGTCGGCGAGACCGACGTGCCGGGCTCGGATCCCGGGACCGGCGGCGACTTCCGCCAAGCTCGCTGCATGTACCCGGTCGCCAAGCAGGGCGACTTCTTCCCGATCGTGCTGCGCCCCTTCAACGAAAAGGACTCCTACCTGAAGTGGGACGTCACGTACTAAGCCGTCGAGTCCTCGGCCTCGCCATCTGCGTGCTCGCGCTGCTCGCGCTGCCCGCGAGCGCCGCTGCGTCCTTGGACGACGGCGGCGAGTGGGTGCCCGGAAGCGTGCTGATGAAGTTCGACACCCAGAACACCGAGCGGGTCAAGCACTTCCTCCTCGGGTTCGGGGCCACGGTCGAGCGGTCGCTACCGCTGATCCCCGGCGGATATGAGGTGAAGGTCGAGGGGAAGCTCCAGGACGCAATCGACGCCGCGTTCCTGCACTCGCTGGTGGGTCGCGAGCACGGCGGGGTCCAGGTCGAATGGGCGCAGCCGAACTACTTCCTGCACCTGAAGTACTTCGCCACTCCGACCGACAAGGCGTACTGGCCCAACGACCCGGCGTACTGGCCGTACAAGCCGAGCAATCCGAGCACGTGCCCCGGCAATCAGGCCTCGCTCGATCAGGCTGGTCTCTGGCCGCCCGACTCGAACCTGAACAGCACCACGGGTCCCTGGGTGACAGCCGGCGCCAACCCGCTGCCCGCCAACCTGCGGCAGGCGGCCGTCGCTCAGAACAGCTTTGGCCTTGCCGGGACGGCGCAGTCGTCGATCAACGTGCTCCCGGTATGGAACGCCCTGTCGGAGAGCTTCGATGCAACCAAGCGCACGGTAGGTCCTCGTGGGATCGCTCCCAACGGGGGGCCCATGTGGACCAACCCCGACCTACGCCGCTCCGGGATCGCGGTGCTGGACTCTGGTCTCTCGAACGCTCCCGACGTGGTCGGTCAGGCCTACGGCCTGATCAGCCTGGGTCGCCGGCGAGCCAAGGAGCCGACGCGGCAGTTCTCGAGCGAGCACCTCACGTACATCTATTCCCATGGAGGCGTGATCCCGCATGACGATCTCGAAGCGATCTCCGCCGGGCTGCCCGGTGTCGGGCAGGAGTCGGCGGGCCGTCAACAGCTCATCCCGCTCGACGATCTCGGCTCGCTTCCATACAACGAGCCCTCGGACCTGACTCATCCGAACGGCTGCGACGGCCACGGCACCGAAGTGGCGTCGGTGGCCGCGGCGACTGCAGGGAACGGAATCGGAATCGCCGGCGTGGGGTGGAACGTCCCCGTCCTCGGAATCCGGCCAGGGGTTCCGGTGCTCGATACGCCTCTGAGCCCCGAGCTGATCGACAGCCCCGGGACGCTGATCGCGGAGTCCCGGAAGGCGCGGCCGGTCGAGCTCAGCGATGCCAGCATGATCGATGCCTTTGCCGTCGTGAAAGCACTCGGCGCGCCGGTGTTGAACATGAGCTGGGGGACGCAGCTGTTCGCGACCGGCGCCGGCCCGGACAAGCAGGATCTGATCGTCACGAGCCCGGCGGTGGTCGAGGCGCTGGGCCGCCTGCTGTCGTCCGGCAAGACCCTCGGCGTGGCCGCCGCGGGCCCCGGGAAGTACGGCGCCGGCGTCGGGGCGCGGGGGGCACTGACGGCTCGGGGTAACCCTGAGGCAGACCAGTTCCCGTGCGGGCTACGGACGCTCAGCGCGCTCAAGCCCAAGGTCTTCGCGGGGACCCAGGATCCGCGGCCGTTCGATGCCGGCATCACCTGGACGAAGCTCAACCTGCTGTGCGTCACGGGTACGTATCCCCAGAGCGCGAAGTTGATCCGCGGCGCGGGAGGGGGCGAGAGCGCCGTCGACCTCGCGGCACCGGGCCTCACCACGGTCGCGACTCGCCCGACCGCGGGCTCGCTCAGCCAGCCGGAGCCACCGTTCGCGGGGCCCGGAACGTATCGATCCGCGACGGGGACGTCGTTTGCGGCAGCCATGGTCTCCGGCGCGGCGGCGCTGCTTCGTGAAGCGGCTCCGGGGGCGGAGCCGAGGACGATCACGCAGGCGCTCCGACTCGGGGCGTACTCGGATGTTCGCCTCCGCGTGGCCACGCGCTACGGGCAGCTGAACGTCGCGTGTTCGGCGCTGTGGCTGGCGCAGAACGCGGCCAAGCATCCTGAGTGGAAGGTGCGCATCACCGCGTCGCAACTGGCAGGTCCGTACACGAAGAACTGCTTCCAGCCGGGCGCCGCCATCGGCGAGACGACGTGGCGCCTGCCCAAGAGCTACTTCGACACCGGCAGCGCGACGATCGCCGACCAAGGCCTCTCGCTGGTCGGGGTGCTCCGCAAGGGCCCGGCCGACGAGCTCCCCAAGCGCGCGATCGGCCGCGAGGCGGCCGCCGACGCACTCGCGATTCAGGCTGCTTCGCTCCAAGCCGGCGTCGTGACGTGGAATCTGCGCGACACGGCGTTCTTCCCGATCGGCACCAGTTCCCCAGTGACGCACCCACAACTGGCGCCGAACCGCGACGTGTACTACTTCGGTGGCTCCAGGGCACCGTGTCCCCCCGGAGCGGGACTGGCTGCGGTGCTCAGCACGCGATGGGTGGACGCGGTCCACCCGCAGGGGTACCTGATGTTCTCCCAGCGCGCAGACCTCAGAGGCACGACCTTCCTCCTCGCGCTCGTCAAGCCCTGGTATTCCGCCCTTCTGCCCAACCCGATGCGCATCGCGGTGAAGGTGCTGTGCCTGGCGGCGCCACCCGAACCGCGCTGAGCTCACTCGGGCGGCCGATGGCCACCCGGGCAGCCAGACGCACCGGCATGCTCGCGGTGCTGGTGGCGCTCGCGTTTCCGGTCTCCGCCGCCGCGCTCGATGGCGGCCACGGTGCTTGGGTCCCCGGCGCGCTCCTCGTCCGCTTCAACGACGGGGTGAGCGCGCCCGCGCGGGCGCGGATCGCCGCCCGAGACGGAGTTACGCTGCGCTACCGGTTGCCGTTGGTGCCGAACCTCTGGGAGGCCACGACGGACGGTCGCGTCCCGGCCGCCACGGGCGCGCTCGAACGAAGTCGCGCGGTGGACTACGCACAACCGGATTACCTTGATCAGGTGTCGCTCGATGCCTCCCCGTCACAGGCGGCGTACTGGCCGAACGACCCGTATTTCTGGCCGCTTAAGTGGAGCAACGAGAACGGGTGCAGGCTCGAGCCCCCGAGCAGCCGCGACGTGCTCTCGGGGTGGCCGTACTGGCCGCAGGGGGGCAACCTGACCGATCCAGCAGCCGTGCTGGGGCGGTCGTTCAACCCATTGGCCCAGGACGAGCAGGCCGTCAGGGCGGGCGGCGATCCCGCCTATGCCATCTACCACCCGATCGACGTGCTCCCGGTCTGGAACCTGCTCGCGGGTCAAGGGCGCCTTGGCACCGGGCGGACGACCTCGTCTCCCGGCAGCCCCTGGACGGCCAACGCGATGCAGCAGTTCGGGGTCGCGGTGATGGATACCGGGATCTCGAACGCGCCGGACGTCGCCGGTCAACTCGCGGCGGAGTTCAGCGTCGTCACCGCCAAGCAGGGCAAGTCGAAAAAGGAACAGATCAGCGAGGTGTTCACCGATAACCCCGCGCGACATGATCTCCAGGCCGTGGAGGCAGTGTTGCCCGAGCGCCACACGCCGCGGACGTTCGAGCGGGCGAACCGCCAGCTGTTCACGCTCGATGACACGGATGAGCATTCGCCGAGGGACTGGTCACCCACCCGGGGCCCGGGTCAGGAGCTCCTGCCGGGGGGCTGCGATGGCCACGGCACGCAAGTCGCGTCGGTGGCCGGCGCGACCGCCAACAACAAGCTCGGCACCGCCGGGGTGGGTTACAACGTGCCGCTCGTTGGATTGCGCACGGGGATGCCTTGGGACGTAGGCGGTGTCGCGTACGCCAACGATGGCCATCTTGCCACGGCGCTCACTCAGTGGAGGGACTGGAGCAAGACGGCGGAAGAGAGCGAGTCGGATCAGATCGACCAGCTGGGGATCGTCGCCGCCTTGCGCATACCGGTGCTCAACATGAGCTTCGGCACGCCCATGCTCACGCGTGGTACCGAGACGAGTGTGGAGACCGTCAACGGCGTCAAGCAGCCGGTCCAGACGGAGCGGCCGGTGTTGATACGGCCGGGAGTTGTCGAGGCGCTCGCGAAACTGCTCTCGAACGGCCAGACCCTCGGGATAGCCGCGGCCGGAAACACCGCCCAGAACTATGGGAGCGGGTCCGGCGCCCGCGGCGTGCAGCTCAGGGGCCAGCACGGGATACAGGAGCCCTGCGGCATTCCGCTGATCCCAAAGCTCGGGGTCTACAGAACGCCGAACGCCGACGCCCAGCACGTCATCGCCACAGCTCCGTATGTACCGACGATGGGGCTGAACGCGCTCCAGCTGCTGTGCGTCGCCGCTGGAACACCCCGGGCGTCGCAGCTCTGGACCGAGAGCGGTCGTGGCGACGCCGCCGTCCAGTTGGCCGCCCCGGGTACGAACGTCACCGTCGCCGATCGACCCGGCACGGCCCCGGAGCCCAGCCAGGCATACACCAACGTCTCCGGCACGTCGGTCGCCGCGCCGATGGTCGCGGGCGCCGCGTCGCTGCTGCGCCGCGCGGCGCCGGCCGCGCCGATCGCGACGATCCGTGCCGCACTGCTGAACGGCGCCCGGCGTAGCGCCGAGCTCGCGGGTCAGGTCTCCTACGGCTCGCTCGACGTGGGGTGCTCGCTGCGGTGGCTGGCCGCCCGCACCAAGCCGGGTTGGGACATGGTGCCGCTGGTGCATGAGCTCGACCCCGCGGCATATGACGATCTGACCGCCGCGACGGCTGGATGTCAGCGGCTGCCGGTCGTGCGCGTGAGCTCATGGTCCAGGCCGACGTCCGAGATCTACTCCTCCACCGCATACGGGTCGTTGAACGCGGCCATCACGGCTCAGGAGCTGAAAGCTTCGCCGAGCAACTCGACGCGATGGAGCGAGCTCATCCTCCAGGGAGCGGGATTCAAGCAGCCGGCTTATCGTCCGGCTCTGTCCGTCGGGTCGCCCCCGTTTCCCACGCCCGTGAACCCAGCCACGAGAGCGGGTCCGGTCCACGAGGTAGGACGCAAAACGATCGCGTGCCCAACCGACTACGCAATCACGGCGATGAAGGTGACCTTCGCGAACCTGATTTCCCCAAAGGGTTGGGCGCTTCCCACGGACGCAGGCAAGCCAACTTCGACCCTGGACGTCGCCGTGTTCGTGAACAAGCCGTGGTACCACGCCCTGATCGGCGGCCATCTCGACCTCGTACTCAAGGCACGCTGCGAATACTTCCCGACGGTGACGCGCTGAGCGCGTCGCTGCCCGCACCGAACAGCGCTGACCCTCGCCACCGAACATCTCGGAGGATTCACCCGAAGTCCGGTTAGTTGATTTCAGCTCCCGCCGGCCGGAAGCCGAGCGTCGCGCTTTGGCCTGCGTCGAGGGCCTTGGGCACGTGGCGTCTCGCACGCGGACCTTTGCGTCGGAGCCTGGCCGTGGCTGCTGTGATGTTGCTGGCTCGCGAGTCCGGCCGCGGCGAGCAATGTCAGGGCTGGGAGCACGAGCAGCCCGGCGCGCAGGCTACTGGCTTGAGCGATTGCGCCGGCGACAAGCGGCCCGGCGATCTGTCCGAGTGCGGCAATGGTCAGGACCTCACCAAGCGCGCTGTCTGCGGTGTGTCCGCTGGCTTGAACATGCAGCGAGGAAGTCAGCGGGAACAGTGCACCGATACCGGTACCGGCGAGGGCGATGCCGGGTACGGCCGCGGCGGCGCTCGTCGCGGCGAGCAGGCAGGGCAGGCCCGCGAGGACGAGACCGATGGCGGCAAAGAGCAAGTGCTCCGGGGAGTGGGTGCGGGCAAGGCGGCTGGCCAGCACTCGGCCTATCAGGTTGGCGGCGTAGAGCGCGCTGACGAGGGCGACCGCGGTCTGTCGGGCAAGTCCGACGTCGTCGCCCAGGTAGCTCGCGAGCCAGAAGCTGAGAGCGAACTCCAATGCGACGATCGCGAATATGATCACGAGCGTCGGCTGGAGCCGCAATTCCCGGGGCGGTTCGCGCGTGGTGGGGCGCGGGGAGGGAAGCTCGGAGTGCAGCACAGCGATCACCGCGAACGCAATCGTCGCAGCGCCGATCACGAACGCCAGCCGCCAAGTGGCCGCGCTGCCCGCCAGCGCGCCGATCAGCAGCGGCGTCGCGATCCCCGCCAGACTCACCGCCACCTCACCCTCGGACAGCGCGACCGCACGGCGGGGGCCGTGGGCATCGGACAGCGCGGCCCACACACGGATCAGCGCCAGCGTCCCGAGCATGCCCATCAGCAGGGCGCCGGCGATTGTGATCGGCGCGACGTTGCCGTACGCGACGGCCAGCCCCGCGAGCCCAGCGCCAGCCAGGCCGACAGCGATCACGCTCCGTCGGCTGAACGGGAGGTGATTCCGGGCGGATAGGGCTCCGGCGACTCCGCCTCCGATCGCATAAGCGACCTGGTGCAGCGCACCGACCGAGTAGGAGATGCCCTCGACCGAGCGAAGGTACGGCAGGGCGGGCCCGAGCACGGCATTCAGATACCCGAAGGCAAAGAGCGCTCCGAACGCTGTCCACGTGAATGGGTTGCGGCGGTAGGTCATGCTGCCCGGCCGGTCCAGCGCGCGAGTTGCGGGGCATCGAGGATCCGGTCGAACGCGGTCAGGGCGGTGCCAACGAGCACGGAATCCTCGCCCGCTCGTCCCGTGATGATCTCCGGGGCTGGGCGGCGATGCGCGCTCATCAACCCCGATCCGAACGCGTGCTGAAAGGCGTCGGGCGCCGCGTCACTCAGCGGCCCTGCGAGTCCGCCGAGCGTCACGAGCTGCGGGTCCAGTGCGTTGACCAGTCCGGCGGTACCGCGGCCGAGATCGGCGGCGAGTTGCGAGCGCAAGCGCCGCTCCTGCGCCGTCGGCGGTGAGCTGTCGAGGATCTGTCGCAGCCAGCCGCGCGGGTCCGTGGGCTCGGGCTGGCCAAGCTGCGAGGCGAGGCGCCGCGGGTCAAACGCAAGGCCCCAGCAACCGCGAGCTCCGCAACCGCACACCTGGTCGCGATCACCGAACGGAAGGTGACCGAACTCGCCCGCCAGCCCGCGAGCGCCTTGGGCTGGCCGACCTTCGAGCACGAGCGCGCCACCGATCCCTACCTCGAGCACGAGATGCAGCAGAACACCCGCCGCCGGATGCACGCGAGCCTCGGCGACGGCCGCCATCGTGGCGTCGTTGCCAGCGATCAGCGGCAAGCCGCCAGCAATCACGTCGAGCTCCACCTCGCGCCAGCCGAGCATCGAAGCGTCCAGCATGCGGGTGCCCGCGGTGAGGCCCGGCACGGCCACGCCGACAGCGAGCACTCGACTCGCAAACTGGTCTGCTGCCCCCGTGACGACGCGACGCAACCGACCGAGCACCGCGTCTGCGCGGCCGCCGCGATGACGGCCTGAGGCGACCTGCTCGGGCTCGCCGTCGACCCCGCACACTGCGACGCGCCAGTCGCCATGTCGAAGATCGACAGCCAGGACGACCGGCCCATTGGGATGGGCATAAAGCCGGGTGGTCGGGCGGCCGGGCCCCTGCACTGCGGCCGGGCGTTCAGCGACCAGCTGGGCTGCGCGCAACCGTCCGACCAAATCCGACGCCGGGCCGCTGGCCAAACCAAGCTCCAAGGCCAGCTCGCGTCGCGTGGGCGCCGCGCGCCGGCGCACTACCTCGAGCGCAGCAGCGGCCGATCGCCAGTGTCTGGCTTGTGGTGTTTTGTCTCCGGGCATTTACTCGCTGAACGAGCATACCCGCAGGGCTTAGCTCCAAACGGGCGGCGAAACGTCCGAAACCGCAAGTGTTCGGCGAGCAACTGGCCAGCCGTCAGCGCATGCGCTAACCGATCCTAAGCCAACCCCATCCTGATGTTGTTCGCGATGTAGGCGAAGTACGGATCGTTCTCCTGCATCCCTACCGGGGGAGTCATTGCGCGGCCTGTGATGGGCACCGTCGCTCTGCCCGCAGTCCCGACCGCCCACTCCTCGACGAGGGTTGCCTGCTGCTCGAGCCCGAATTTGCGGAATGGTGGTCCGGGAGGTCCGTAGCGGTAGGCGGACTTACCGGCGAGCTTCGCCATCGCGGCTCGCCAGAAGTATTCAGGGGTTTCGCCACTGTTGGCGATCTGCCACGCGTGCGTGAGCTCGTGGACCAGGAGCTGGCCAGGCTGTGGGTAGCCTCGCGCGGGCTGGAAGTGCCGTACGGCATCGTCAAAGCCGTTGCCGAAGTTGACGAGGATGGTGCCGTCCGAGTTCGGCACGGTGAACTCCGTCCCGCCGATTCCCGAGAGGTTCGTGAGCAGGATCCGATCGACAGGGAGCGAGTCACCGAAGACGCGGCCGGCGAGCGCTAGCTCCTCGGCGTTGAGACGGCGATGTCGGACGAGGGCATCGCTGACCAGCACTCCGCCGACGAGGACCGGGAACATCATCATCGGGCCGAGGAGGCACGTCACGCCGCCAGCGGCGATGACTCCGATGAGACCTCCGGGGCCGAGAGGCCTAATGCCAGTCAGGACACCCAGCTCCGAGCCGACGAAGATCAGCGCGGCAAGGCCGCTTCCGCCCACCGGAGCGAGGATCGCGGAGGTGGCGAGGAATTCCACGAAGTCGACGGCGAGGTCCTCCACCGTTCCGAGCACGCCGGTCATCTCGTAGGACTTGCTGACGACGATCGACGCGGTGCGGATCTCCGGCCACTGGCTCGCCGCTAGGTCAGAGACGATGTCCTCATTCCAGTCCAACTCGCGATCACCCGGCGTGTCGGTGCCGAAGACTTCGCCGCTGCGTTGTTGGGCGATGGCCACCAGTCCGCTAGCCGAACGGACGACTGCGCGTACGCGGAATTTGTAGGAGGGGAGGCCGGTCGCTCGCATCGCACCGCTGAACGTGCCGGCGCCGGAATTGTTCAGCGTCACCGCAACGTGGCCTCCCAGCGCCGTCCCGGTGGGTGTTACGACCTCCTGGGTGAACGTCCGGCTTTCGGGACGAAGCTGGACCGTGAAGGGCAACTGGATCGCGCCTGCATTCGCGCCGTCGCCGGCATCCCAGGCGATCGTCACCAGCGTCGAATCGGGTGGCGCATCGGGTGCAACCGCGAACTGAAGTGCCACCTTCGTGGTGACCGGGCCGGTGAGATCCTGGGTCACCGGGGCCATCACCACTCCACTGGGGAGAGCGTCCGCCCGAAACTTCACCTGCTTGAGTCCTCCGCTCACCACGACGCTGAGTTGACAGGTCGTCGTACTGTCCTGAAACGCCTCGATCGCCGCTTGAAGGGCCGCGACGGTGACACTCCCCGGAAGCAGCGTGAGCCCAAGCGGGAACCGCCGCTCGTACACACCACCGAACGCAGTGACCCGGAGTCCGACGTCGTAGCTCTCTCCGAGATATACCGGGTATTTGCCGAGCGCCGCGTTGGGCCCGACCGTGACCCGCAACGGCTGATTCACCGTCGAGCGCCGTGGGAGGTGGACGGCTGGCGCGTCCAGCTGAATCTCGCTCTGCGCGGCATCGGCAATCGCGAACTGGACGTCGGTGTCCGGACCGATGGTCGAGGCCAAGGCAACCTGGACGGGATCGCTCGCAATCCCCTGTCGGACGCTCACCCGGTCCGTAAGCGGGACCGCGTCGAAGTCCGAGATCACGATACGGATGGGGATCTCGGCCGCCTGCCAGGTGGTCGACAGGAGTCTCAGTGTGGCCGTGAATTCGTCCGGGACATCAGAGGTTGGAACCCTGATGGCGAGCATCACCGCCACGATCGCCCCACCCGGCACTGCGATCGGCGTGTCGGACGTCGCCTGACTTGCATCATGCCATTCGATCCAACCCTCTTTGCGCGCCTGCTCGCGCATGTCCCGGGGAAGGTCCAACAACTCGTCGTCCGTCCACTCGCGACGCTCGCCCGTTCGAACGATGACTGCACTGATCTGGATGACGTCGCTACTCGGAGTGAGCGTGGCCATGACCGTGGCCGGAGACGGCGCATGCACCGTGACAGTCGGGGTTGCCGCGTCCCCCGGGTGGAGCACGAGCCCGACTTGCGTTTGTGAGGCGACGGGCGTCGCCGTCGCCGACCCGACCACCGCGTACACAGGTACTTGCACCGTTCCCCAAGATGCCCCGGTCAGCACGAGCACCCCGCGCGTCACGCCGAGCGTCGAAGATGTGCCGGTGACCGACACGACAACCTGCGCACGAGCAGGTACTGCGATGGGCGACGTTCCGTCGCTCTCAGTTCTCTGCGGCACGAAAGAGCCGCCCGCCCTCCGCGCCGCTTCGCGCAAAGCCGGGGGCAGATCGTCGATGTCCTCCTCGGTGTAAGGCTGCCAGACCTGGGCGGTGACGGCTACCGACCGCACTGTGAACGGATCGCTCCCCGAAGCAAAGGCCGCACTTATGGCCGGGTCGGCAGGAGCAGACGCGATAGTGACCGACCCCGACGCCTGCTGGCCCGGGAGCGCGTCGATGAGCAGTGAACTGGGTTGCACCAGCACCGGCGTAGCCATCACAACCGCACCGCGCCCGTCGTTCTACGCAACGTGCGCTCTCGCGTCGCGCGCATCCGATCTCGCACCATCGATGTTGCCTCCTCTCGGTCCCGCGCCCACCCAGGCAGTCCCCCCGTACCCCTCCGCGAGATATCTCCACAATGCTCGGTCCCAGAGCAAGCAGCGGGATCCTAACGCCGCAGATCCCCGGATTCCATTCGGCCCACCCGCCTGTATAGGCCTGCCCGAGCGGCTATACCCGGCCGCTGGCGAGGCGGGCGGCCGGATTTCATTTTCGACCGCGGCCAGCAGTCGCGGAGCGGCCGTCGGTTTCACTCGGTCTCTCGCGGATCGACAGCGACACACTTCCGAGGTTCTCGATCGCTGCGCTCGCGGATGTCGCATTACCCAGAGGCTCGTGGACAAACGAACCCGAGAGGATGCGATCGCCCGCCTGCAGGATCTCGCCGAACTCGCCGAGAGTGTCCGCAACAGTCCGCACGACCCAGAGCGGGTCTGGCATCCGTTCGCGCGCCTGATGGATGGTGTCGTCCAGGCGTAGGGTCGCCGCTCCGAGTCGATCGTGCTGGAGCGGGCACGTCGGACCAAAAGCCACGGCTCGATGGAAGACGTTGCCGCGCATAACCGCGTCTAGATCACCCGGCGGATATGCGAGGTCGACGATCTCAAGCACGACGCATAGGCCCGCGATCGACGTAGACACGGCCGATCGACCAGCTCCGGCCGCGAGTTCACTCCGTAGCTCAACCGCGAACTCAGTTTCGGCGCGTAGATCCTCGCCATCCCGCGACCACTCACCGCCGTTCTCCACGAGCGTCCGCGACGTCAGGCACCCGATGACAGGCTGACGGCCGACGAGGGCTTCGACCTCGGGAATATCGTGACCGATCTTCCATCCGACGCGCGTTGCGCCGCCGGCGATTTCTTGGCGCCACCGCTCAAGCAGCGCGTTCTGTGGACCCGCGAGTTCAGGAGGCAGTGCAGGAATGAACTCGCTTTACCCCGCGCGACACGAGCCTAGCCCGATGAACCGGCGACCGCTCCGCAGCTGAAGGCGTTGGTGCCTTCTAGCCGCTTCGGCCTACACCCAGCACTTCCCACGATCGCCACAACGCACTGACGTACATCTCCACGATGACCAGCACAAGAGCGCGCTGCAGCGCGGAACTGTGGTCGTTGACGAGGAAGGCCACCGCCAGGCCAAGCTGCACGGAATAGCCTCCCACGGAGAGCACACTGAAGGCGAAGTTGATGTTTCGCGTGGGGAAGCCGCGTGAGTAGTTGCCGGCCCGCACAGCGCGCGCTATCAGCCGGCTGGTAATGAACAACCCGATGATCGCCATGACGAGACTGGATCCCGCGAGCGCTCCAGCGCCGCCGGTCAGGGCGACCAACGAAACGAAGAAGGCGTCGATTAAAGCGAGAAACGCGCTTCCCGCAAGGACTATCCGCCGCTCGCGGTTCTGTCGGTCCGCGTCGTCTGTATTGACGACAGTAACGGCCACGAAAAGCAGTCCAAGAATCGCGGCCGACGCGCCCGAACTGCCTGTAAAAAAGCCTTGGTAGTGGCCCAGAACGGAGGCAGTCTACGGGCTCCGGCTGGCCGGCTTCAAAGCTTGCGCGGAGGATGAACGGTCATGGTCGCGCGCCTTCCTAGAACTGAGTTCGGGTTAGAAGCCAAGTGTCTCGGGGACGAGGATGACGGTGATGCGGGCGGATGGTTCCTGGTGGATGATCAGCGTCTTGGCGAGCAGGCTTCCCGCGCGGCCCACGCTTTGCATGCGTGCGTATTCCCGCGGCAGGCTGTATTCGCGTACACGGCGAAGGCCTTCGTTGAGGTCGGCGACAAGTTTCTGGTGGCCGACGACGAGGATCACGTTCCCGCCGGCGTAGGCGTAAGCGCCGAGCTGGCTGCCCGAGCCGGAGCCGACCACGACCTGGCCGTCGTCGGTAATTGCGTGAGCGCTTCCGATGATGAAGTCCGGCGCGGCGCCGAGCTTGCGCATCTCGCGGCCCTGCGTCTCTCGGTCGAGGGTGTTCAGCTGGGCTCGGATCGAGTTGTAGCGGCCGGATTCGTCGATCTCATTCGTGATCCCGAGCTCGCGCATCGTCTCCGAGAGCGCGATGTGCACCTCTGAGCCTTCGGGGATGGCTCCGAGCACGAGTTCCCGCGCGTGCTCTGCGCTATTTGCGATCTGGACTATGAAGCCACGCTCGGTGAGCGCAGTTGCCGTTCGCTCCAGATGGGAGCGATCGGCTGGATGCTCGAACCCGACATTCGGCGAGCCGGGGTCGGGGAGAGTGAAGGCCATGCTCCTGGTTCCTCACGGTCCATTTAGATGACAGAATACAAAGCATTAGTATTCCACAATAGATCCGCGCGCTCGCTTTACACTCAGCCGATGAGCTCGACCCGATCTGACACTCGGGCTGGTGCCGCGTCGAGCGTGCTGGTCTCCCAGCTCGCGCGCGGTATGCGCCGGCGCATCGAGCAGGCCGTTGAGCCGCTCGGATTGCGTCCGCGCGAGCTGCACGCGCTTGCGCACCTTCGCGAGCGGGGTCCATCGGCCCAGCAGACCCTCGTCGAGCTGCTCGGGATTGATGCCACCAATCTGATCGCGATCCTGAACCGCCTCGAAGACGCCGGCCTGATCGAGCGCCGCCGAGACCGAGCCGACCGTCGCCGCGCGATCATCGCGCTCTCTCCGAAGGGCGACGAACTACTCGGAGACCTCGACCGCGCGCTGCAGAGGATCGACGACGACGTCCTCGCCACATTGACCCGCTCCGAGCGGGCAACTCTCAACGCGCTCCTCTCCCAAGCCGTCGAGCACATCGCTGCCGAGTGCGCGCAGGTCACCGACGAGGGGTGCTAATCCCGCGCGGCGGGCGGTCCCGAAGCTGGCTGATGAACTCGCGATGGCATCGCACGATGGCGTCATGGTGACCCGCCACGAGAACGATCCGTCGGCCTTGCTCGCCTTCGCAAGCAGCCTTGCGGAGATCGACAAGATCCAGCGTCAGCTCGCGTCGCTGCTTCGTGACCGGAGCCTGATAGCCACCCTCGCCGTCGATCAGTGGTCCAACGCGGAGAACGAGTGGCAACAGATACGCGGTCCCGAGGAGCGCGAGGCCCGGATGGGTCGCCACGGCCTCGACGATTCGCAAATCACGTTCTCCGCCCGCACCCTCGGACTGGCCGCTGCAGCGCTACTCGCCGCGGCGGGCATCACGTTCTACGCGACCAACCCGTATACCTTCGGCGCGTTCCAGGCAAGCACGTTCGCGATCATGCCCCTGCTCGTCATCGTGCTCATCTGGCTTCACAGGCGACTACCGGGGTGGGTTGAGTGGACCGGCGCAGTCGTCCTGTTCCCTGTCGGCCTCGTGGGATATCTGGTCTTCGGAGGAGCGCAGTGGTGGAACTTCGGCCAGCTGACGGCCGTGCCCTTCCTACTGCTCGTGTTCGCTCGCGCGCCCGAGCAAGAAGCTCCGATGTGGGATCCAGGGGTACTTGAGCCTCCCGCTGGGCCGTTCGGCCCGCCGTAGCCCATTCCGCCGGCCATCCGTGGCTGGGCGAGCGACCCGAGGCCGCGGCGCCGGGGCACGGCTGGCTCAGTTCACGGCCACCAACTGGCGGTATCGCTGGGCATCCACCGGGTAGCGAACCTAAGACCACACCACAAACAAGGAGACACCCATGGCGAAGAAGACACGCAGTGATGAGCTCTTCGAACGCCTGCGAGCGCAGGGATTGCGAAAGCGCACAGCCAAGCTCATCTCCCAGGCCACCGATGGTCGGCGCAGGCCGGCCAAGACCGTGCAGCGGACGCTCAGTGACCTAAGGCAGCTGATCGCCGAAACCGAGGACCGGATCACAGGTGGACCGGCCAAGCGCAAAGCGGCAGCAAAGAAGGCGGCCAATACACGCAGACGAAACGCTCAGCGCCGCAGCACGTCGGCCAAGAAGGCGGCGCGGACCCGGGCCAACGCGCGCTGAGGCAATCGCACGCCCCGCGGGGCGCTCCGAGATTGGAGCAGCTGCTCGGCAGACGTACGGCGATCAGCGGCTTGTGAGCGTCGTCGGGTCGCGGAGTTGACCTCAAGCCGGTGTGCAGATGCGGATCGGTCTTGGGGAGGCGATCTGAAGATGCCATAGAGCCTCTCGCAGACGGCCTCCGACGCGCCGACGCACGAGCAGAAACCCCGAGATGCCGCCTACGGCCTAAGGACTTTCGAAAGCTCGGACCTCAGTCTCGGTGGCGGCGACGCTTTGTTGATAGTTCTGGCCCGAAGTCTTATCGCGTCGACTCGACCTCCGGCTGCCATTGCGGTGCGCCCAGGACTCGGGCGACTGCTTCGGCTCGGTTGGATGACGCGGTCTTCGTCAGTATCTGTTTGACATGCCACTTGACGGTTGCTTCTGTCAGGAAGAGCCTCTTTGCGATCTGGGCACTGGTCAAGCCCTCGGCGACCAATCGCAGGACCTCGAGCTGCCGGGGAGTCAGCGTCGCGCGCGGCTCAGCCGTTGGCTCGGCCGCTGTGCGCAGCGCGAGCTTCTGAAGTTCGATCGCACGGCGCTCGAGGTCCGAGGAGGTGCGCTGAAGCGCCTCCTGGGCACGTTTGACGTCAGTGATGTCGTGGGCGATCCCGACCACACGGATCGGCTCGCCCGCCTCGTCCACCACCACCGCGCCCCGGTCGCGTAGCGTTCGCAGGCTTCCGTCCGCCCGTACCGCTCGGTACTCGAGCTTGAACGACGAGCGCTCCCGGAGCGCCTGGCGGACGGTGTTGTCTACGCGTTCGCGATCGTCGGGGTAAACGCGTTCCAGGGTCGCGCCCGCCGTAGGGTCGAACTCGTCGGGGGTGAGCGCGTAGAGGCCGAACAAGCCATCGGACCAGCTGACCTGACCGCTGGCCACGTCCAGCTCCCAGCTACCGGTTTGCGCGATGCGCTCTGCTTCGGCCAACCGCTCGCGGCTGTGGCGAAGCTCGCGTTCGATGGTCATTCGACCTGTGACATCGCGCACGATCGTGCAGGCACGCGCCTCGCCGCTCGGTGTTCGGAAGATCCTTGCGCTTACCTCGACCTCCATCAGCGAACCGTCGCCGCGGATCATCCGGGCCACGCCTCGGACCGAGCCGGTGCGTTCGCGCTCTGCCAGCATCGGTCCCCAGCGCTCGTCGGTGTGGTCGGCCATCCCCTGGCGACCCACCGAGCAGATCTCGGCCTCGGTTCTTCCGAGGATCTGACACGCGGCGTTGTTGGCGGCCAGCACACGGCCGTCCGGCACGGTGAACAACACGCCGTCAGGGCTGTTGTCGTAAAGGGCTCGATAGGCCTCCGGCCCAAGCGCGTCCGCCGTCGGCGGTACAGCTTTGGATCGAGTGGGAGCGAGCGGGTCCGAGCGATTGGTGCTCGCCTGCGGGTTCATCGTGCGCGCGAGGCTAGAGCAGGGGGACCCATGCTTTGGGACAGTAGAGCCTATCCATTCTTAGGGTTGTCTGCGGGCACCGGGGTGGCCACAATCGGACGCGTGAACAAGCGCGCCGCGAGCCTCGCCACGCACTCTCAGGCGACACCATCGACGATCACTCGGGCGAGACCGACATCGGCCCGACTGAACGGGGAGATCAGCGACCGGCCAGATTCGACGGATGCGCACATCGATCGTTTGGAACGGGAGATTCGGAAGCTCGGAACCCGCTGCCGCGCCCGCGAGCGGGCGCTCGAGCACCTCTCTGACGCCGTACGCGCGCTACGGCGAGCGAATCGCGCGCTGACGGACGAGAACGCGATCCTCCGCCTCGAACTTGAGCAGCTGCGTGGAACGGCAGCCGCCGGAACGTGACCCCGCCAGCCGCACGGTTGCTCCGTCAACCGCCCAGCAGCCCGCCGCCTAAGGCGTATCCCTCGTACCGACCATCCGGGCGCGTGAGAGCGCACGAGCATCCTCGTGGCGGTGGCGACATTCGACCTCGCGGGTTCGCCGTCGTTTCTGATGGCAATTCGACCACGAGCGAGAACGCCCGCCTGCCGATCCGTGTGCTCATGGCACACCACCCATTTCTGACCCGGGAGTTCCTGACCGCGGTCTGCACCGCCGCGCCGGACGTGGAACTCGTGGCGGTCTGCTCGAACGCCACGGAACTTGACGCCGCGATTACAGCGTGGCGCCCAGACGTGGTCCTCACCGACATCCGAATTCCGCCCTCAGGAGCCCACGACGGAATCCGCGTCGCCACACGCCTCCGCGACACGAACCCCGAAACGGGCGTTGTAGTGCTCAGTCAGTATGCGGACCCGTCGTGTGCGCTGGGCCTGTTCGAGAGGGGCACCCGCAGGCGTGCGTATCTCCTCACGGAACGGATCCGAAACCGTGAAGAGCTGGTCGAAGCGATCCAGACGGTGGCCAAGGGCGGCTCCGTGATCGATCCTCTGATCGTCGACATGCTCATCCAGGCCCGCTCGCGCGCGAGCCACTCCCAACTCTCAGAACTCACCCCGCGAGAGCGCGAAGTGCTTGCGGAGATCGGGGCCGGCAAGACCAACGGAGCGATTGCAGAATCGCTGGTCCTGACCAAACGTGCCGTCGAGAAGCACGTGAACTCGATCTTCTCCAAGCTTGACCTCCCCGAGAGCCCGGATGTCAGCCGACGCGTGCAGGCGACGCTCCTCTTGCTCTCAGAGGAAGAGGACGAGGCTGCCATGTGGAAGAGACGGCTCCAGCGCGACGCTCACCGCCGCTACACATGTCCGTCTCGCCCACGAGCGTTGCCAGGAGTCTGCCAGCCCGTAGGCGAGAGTGATGTGGACCTTCATCAGGTGCAAGCCAGGCGGCGCTACGGCGCCCCGCGCTCCCGGCCGAACACTGCTCCGGTCCAGCGACTACCGCAAGTAACGATCGTAAGCTGACGCGCTCACCGAGCGCCCACCCACACCGGCACGAGCGTCACGACCGCGGCCGGACGAGCGATGGGTTCGGCGCTCGCAGACCCCACCCCGGCAGCGAAGACGCAAACGCACGCTGCCAATGCGGCGGCAAACCTTGGCAAGCCCCAAACCACCCCCACGCACGCGCACTCATCGAGCTAGGGGAGCAGGCCGCCGATGTACAGGTGAGCCACAGAGCTGCCCGCGGCCCGGCCGCAGCGGGCGCTGACGCGGAGATCGAACGTTCGGGAATGCAGACGCACCCGAGTAGTGACGTTGCGGCACGATTTGGCCGACCGGCCGTAAGCCAGGGACATGAGCGGCCGGACGGTGCCGGGCGGCTTGGACAGCCGCACCAGGAGGCTCCCGGTTCCCCGATGCAGCCGGAAGCTCAGCCCGACAGGCTTTACGAACCGCGCTCGCACCGCGACGCCGCGCCCCAGCCCACGGCAACGAAGCACCAGGCGAAGCTGACCTGAGCGGTTCTGGCCCGAGACGTCCATCCGCCGCGTGGTGCAACCGGCGGCACCCCGCAGACGGACCGCTGGCGGACGCGTAAAGCTCGACGGTCTGAACGCCAGAGCGATCGTGTTGGTGCCGTTGTGCACGGCGAACCGGCGGACCTTTTTCTGCCGCCCGCGCGTCTGTCCGCACCCCGGAAAACTCGAGCTCCAGCAGAAGGCGCGCTTGACCAGCTCGCCATACGGCCCGTTGTTTCCCTGCTCGAGCTGGCCTTTCCAGTAGGGCAGGTAATCACCCGGCGGATACGACGGGGGGCAAAAGTCCCCAAAACAGCCGCCGGGGTCATAGGGAAACTCGTTCGGGTTGGTGGTGCAAGATCCCGCGAACTGGAAGTAGACGGTCCCGTTCGGCGCCGAGGCCGGCGGGCTCCAGTTCGTGACGTGGACATTGATCTGGTTGCCGGATCCGCTGCTCCACTGCCACAAGGTCCCGCCAAAACTCTCGATGTTGTCCGTGACGACGACCCAGTTGGAGATGCTCTGGCCGGTTGGGCAGACGTACGTGTCGGAGCTAGTGCCCAAGTATGTGACCACACCCTGCGGCCCCACCTCCGCGTAATCGAATGCGCCTGGAGCCGAGCCTTGCCGCTGGGCGAGCGGGCCGAACAGGTGATACGTGTTGGCCCGAGCGGCCGGCGCGAAGCAAACACAGCTGACGAGCGCCAAAACCACCGCGACTCCCGCACCCCCACCACGCTTCGCCCTCCCTAACACGTACCGCAAAGTCTAACGAGTCTTGGCTCACGGCTACCCCACCAGCCGAACCCCCATAGCCACCGCGATGGACGATGCTGGGCTCGAACCAGCGACCTCCGCCTTGTCGAGGCAGAACGACCCCTGACCACGGACGCCAGCTGAAGCTCTGGTAAGGCGCGTTAGCAAAGGGGATTCGGCGGTTTAGCGTTTTGCGGCTGATGCGCTTGGAATCGCGGATTCGCGGGTGAGGTGTGCGCAATCTGTGCGCGGTCTAAGACCGGACCGTCTCCGTCCGTGCCCATTCCGCCGGCCATTCATGGCCGGCGGGCGACACCCTCGCGCAGACACCCCGCTCCACCACAAGCACGTAGCGCTGTTTCACCGGCCCCGACCACGCCCTAGTCGGCGACTACGTGATCGCAGTTCTCGCCGAGTGCTCGTCCCGTGATAACGATCAGCAATGATCGAGACGTCGCCGAACGATCGCCAGCGTCGTGGAACCCGGCGATGTCGAAAGCGGTCGTGAGCGTCGGCATCGGCGGCGTGTCTGCCTGACGCGCCTACAGCAGCCACGACACGCACGCTGCCCCTAAGCATGGAGGCTGTCGCACAAACCAAACCGCCTGTAGGAATTTGACAACGGCGGTTTTCGATGACGTCGTGAGAGCGCCTCAGGCGGCCAGAGCGGGTCCTCCGCGGCTGGAAAGGCTCAGCCCAGAATCGTCACCTTGTCGCGAACGCACAAGAAGTCAGACTCGGGATGGGTTGTGCGACAGCCTCCATGGAAAGGGGAAGCGCGGAGATCGCGCTAAATGGCCGGTGCGTCCGGGAGCGGCGGCCCCACCGCTGGCCCGTCCCCGCTGCTTAGCCGCTTGCAATATCCGCACGTCCGGCTAGCACCCCACGCATCGAACCCGTC
>JBJMLD010000158.1:0-4892 GCA_045805545.1 Solirubrobacteraceae bacterium
CAGGCGCCCCGGCGAGTACATGGCCTCGTTGAACGCGGCCCCCGTCGCGTCACGGCCGACCGCGAACAGCGTCGTGGCCATGCCGCCGGTGAACGACGTCGAGATGTAATCGCCGGTCATCGGGCCCTGTGAGGTGTTCGCGATCTGGCTGAGCCCCATCGGCCCGGCCAGCTGCCGGGCGTCACCCCAGTGGGCGCCGCCGTCCGGGGACGAGATGTAGCCCACGTCCAGCCGGCAGGCGCCGCCGCAGTTGGCGTTGGGATAGAAGTAGTACGTCAGCGCCAGGTGCGTGCCCGCACCGGAGGTGGTGGGGTCGACGGCGAGGCCCGGGATGAAGTGGTCGACGCTGCTCGTCACCGGGTCGATCGGCACGCGGGCGGGATCGGTCCAGATGACCCCGTCGGATGACTTCGAGAACACGATGTCGTTGGCCGGGCACTTCTTCCGGAAGCGACAGTCCTCCCACGCCACGTAGACCGTCCCGTCGCCGGAGATCTCGGCGGTCGGGAGCGGGCTCGTGCGCAGGCCGCCCGCAACGCCGTGGAGGCTGATCCCGGAGACCTTGGTCCCGCGGCTCCAGGACGCCCCGCCGTTGTCGGAGTGGAAGGCCGCGATCGTGCCGTTCAGGCTCTCGAACGGGACGACGACGCGGCCGCTGGGCTGTACGACCGGCTGGCCGCCGAGGCCCTTGTCGTTGCCGTCCGTGCGAATCGGCACGCTCCACGTGCGCCCGCCGTCGGTCGAGGTCGACATCAGCTCCAGGTCACCGACGCCGAAGTTGTCGAGCTCGGTGTAACAGTGGCCGTAGAACGGGCTGGACGGGTGGTTGTCGCAGGCCGTCCAGTTCTTGTCGAGGCTGATCGACTTCGAGGCCGGCGGCGGCATGCTGATCGCGGGCCCCCAGGTGCGGCCGTCGTCGGTCGAGCGGTTGAAAAGGACGGTCGGCACGACCCCGTCTGGCAGGATCGGGATCGACGAGACGATCCAGACGCCGTGGGCGGCGTCGTAGGCGACGCTGGCGTCGCTCACGCGCTCATACGGGCTGGACGCGGTGCCGGAGTTGAACGTGTCGTGCAGGAAGCCGGGTGCGTCCCAGGTCGCACCGCCGTCCCCGGAGCGGACGACGCCGATGTCGCTCGCGCCGCCGTCGAAGAACCGGCCGACCTGGAATGCCGAGACGACGGTGCCATGGTCGGCAAACGTGTCAGGCTCGAGCTCGGTCGCATGCTGGCTGGTCGGGTTCGTATACGGGTCGGAGCTCACCCGTGTCAGCGGCGTGTTCGCCTCGGCCGTTCCGGCCGCGACGACCAGACCGGCGGCTGCGAGCACCACGGCTCGGCGCCACGCTCGGAACTCGCCTCTCATGTGAACCCTCCTCGAAGCCCGCCCTTGCATTGCAGGGTGTACCGCCGTGCGAGTGCGAAGTCAATATCGACGCCTGTTCAGGCTGCGTTCGAGCTTCCCGGCGTCAGTCGGGATACTCGTCCTTGCGGAACGACCGCGGTTCGTCCGGCCCCGGCTTCGGGGCTCGCTCGGCCAGGAAGCTGAAGTACGGCGCGACGAACGGGTCAGGTGCCGACACGGTGTAGGTGTGGTACACGGTGCCGTTGTCCTGTGCGAAGGCGATCCAGCTCGGGTTCTCGCGCAGCCCGTCCTTCAGGTCGGCGCCGACCTGACCGGCCCACTGCTCGAGCCACTCGGGCGGGTTCTCGGTCATCTCCTTGACCTCGGGGATGCCCTGGGCCTGTTCCTCGGTCAGCGCGAGGCCGAAGTCGAATGCGAAGTCGGTGTTGTAGGTCGAGACGTACGGGAACTCCCAGCCCATCCGCTGCTTGTAGGCCGCCAATCGATCGATCGGAGCTCTCGAGAAGCAGATCAGCGTGATGTCGTTGTGGTTCAGGTGCACGAGCGTCCCGTCGAGCCCGTCGGCCAGGCTGCTGCAGCCCGGGCAGGCGCCGAGCGTGTAGTCGGGCCCGAACATCACGTTGTAGGCGAGCAGCTGCGAGCGCCCGTCGAACAGCTCGGCCAGCGTCTTCTTGCCGTCCTCCGTGTCGAACTCGTACTGCTTTTCGACCGGTACCCAGGGCAGCGCCAGCCGCTTCTCGTGCACCTCCCGGTTTCGCTCCGCCTGCTCGGCCTCGAGCTTCGCCAGCTCGTTTCGGGCCGTCTGCCATTCCTCGCGAGTGCCAATCGTGTGCTCGGCCATCTCATCCACCTCCTGTTGAACTGCCGACAGGAGTGATACCTCAAACCGATCAGACGGCGCCCACGCTCGACTGGTACTCGTCGTGGCGGCGCAGCCACAGCGGCGTGCCGGGGTGCTCGTCGCGGCCCTTGGGCGTGCGGTCGAGCAGGGCGTAGTAGGGCATCGCGAACTCGAGGCCGCGCGCCGTGCTGACGTATGTCCGGTAGACGATCCCATCCGCGAGCGTGTAGACGCTCAGGCCGGGCCCCTCCGCGACGTAGCCGCCTGCGGTCGTGCCGCACATCTCGGCGTTCTGGACGACCGTGGCGGGAATCTCACCTGCGAGGAACGGCTGCAGCTCGTCTTCAGTGTGCATGAAGCCGATGTCGCGGTTGAAGTCGCTGCCGCCGCTCGACACCCAGTCGATGTCCCAGCCCATCCGCGTTCGAAAGGCGATCAGCTTCTCGAGCGGCCCGCGGGACGCGAGCATCAGGGTGGTGTCCCTGGCCTTGAGGTGCGGCACCTGGGCGGCCAGCGTGTCCGCGATCGAGCAGCAGACCGGACACCCCGCCTCGTAGGAGGGCCCGAACATGAAGTGGTAGACCATGAGCTGGCCCCGGCCGTCGAACAGGTCGGCCAGGCTCAGCGTGCCCCGCTCGGTCTCGAAGCGGTAGTCCTTCTCCACCGCCACCCACGGCAGCCTGCTTCGCTTCGCGGCCAGCTCATCGCCACGGCGGGTGAGCTCCTTCTCCTCCTTCAGCAGCTCGTCGCGCTGCGCCTGCCACTGCTCGTGGGTGCCGATCGTGTGTCCCGTCATGTCTTCCCCTGTCTCGCATTCACGGATGGCCGGAGGGTAGACCCGCTGCGCGAAGGGTACGAGCGGCCTTGACGTAGCCGCTCTGCAGCTCGGTCAACGGGCGCGCCTGTGGCTGTGCATCCAACCCCTGGAAGCGCCGTTGCGAGAAGCCGCTTCGCCAGCTGACGATCCGCGCGGCGGCGGCATCGTGCGATGCGACATCGGCGCGGGCGGTGTCGCGGCTGAGCAGCCCGCCGAGATGCTGCGCGGCCGTCACCCGCGCGCCCATGTCCGGGATGCGGTCGCCTTCGCGGCAGAAGCGAAGCAGGATCGTCTTGATGATCGAGGTGTGATCGAACACCGGCTCCCGTGGGGCGACCGATCCGGCTTCGACGAACGGCGAGACGACCAGCGCCGGCACGCGGACGCCGTAGCGGCGGAAGCCGGGGTCGTCATCCGGCGCCGTCGGCGGCGGGACGTGGTCGAAGATCCCGCCGTGCTCGTCGTAGGTAACGATCAGCATGCTGCGCTTCCACTGGTGGCTGTTGCGCAGCGCGTGGTAGACGTCGAGCACGAGTGCCTGTCCCGCCAGCACGTCGGATGGGGGATGGTCGTCGTTGGAGTCGGGCCCGAACACGCGGATGTCCTTGAAGTGCGGATCGATCCAGGAAACGGCCGGCAGCGTCCCGGCAGCGGCATCGTCGAGAAAGCTGCGCTCCTCGTCCAGCAGCTCACCGGCGGCGCGCTCCTGGGTGGTCAGCTTGCGGCGGTCGACGTAGGCGAAGTTGTGGTGGTGGCTGAGGCGGTACTCGCCATCGATCAGCCGGAGCGTCGCCGGGTCGAACGAGTAGAACCCCCAGTCGATCCTGCGCTGGTCGAGGAAGCGGAAGACGGTGGGCAGGTCGTAGAGCGGTGGATCGGCGTCTTCGCGGTCACCGTCGGCGCGTCCGGCGAGCGAGTAGAGCCGGTTCGGCCAGGTCGCACCCGGCACCGAGCTGAACCAGCGGTCACAGACACAGAACTCCCGGGCCAGGTGATCGTAGACCGGGAGATCCTCCGCGTTGTAGTAGCCCATGACCAGGCCCGGGTCGGCGCCGGGGGCCGGGCCGTGCGCTCTCTGGTACGCGGCCAGGTGGTCGGCGTAGCTCTCGACGAATCCCGAGTTTCGGCCCTCGAGCTGTCGGTCGATGCACCCGGGGCCGTGGCAGGGGTCCTCGAGCTCTCCATTCCACGCCGTGCGGTCGAGGTGGTGTACCGGGTAGGTGGTGCCGCGGTAGCTGTTCGACTCGGATCCGGTCAGCCCGTCGATGTCACCGCGCCCACCCTCGAGCGTGAGGTAGCCGAGCATGTGATCGAACGACCGGTTCTCGAGCATGAGGACGACGATGTGATTGATCTTGGCCAGGTTCGCGATCGTCTCGTCCCGGGCGACGTCGACCGCTCCCGTCGGCGTCGGAGCGGGACGCGTCACGATCAGATCGGCGCCCCGGCGGAGGTTCGCCGGCAGGAAGCGCCTCACCAGGCTCAGTACGAAGCGCGCTAGGCCCCCGATCGGGGTGTCCACGATTCCCTCCGCGCAGCTAGATTCGCCGGTACCGCGCGTCCGCGATCGAGTACAGGCCGAATGCGATCAGACCGGCCGCCACCAGGATCAGCATGAACGGGCCGTACGACTGACGCGCGAGTCGCGCCAGCGCGCCGTCCAGGCCGACCGCCTTGGAGGGGTTGTAGTCGATCGCCGCCTTCAGCACGAAACCGCCGATCAGCCCGAATGCGACCATCCGAGCGAGGTGGCCGACCACGCCGATGATGGTGATCCAGTGCCTGGTCGTTGGGCCCATGGACTCGGTCTTGTCCTCGTCGAGGAACTTCCTGGTGACGCCCTTGTAGCCCTGGTAGAGAGCGATCGCG
>JBJMLD010000159.1:0-23014 GCA_045805545.1 Solirubrobacteraceae bacterium
CCGAGGTCGCAACGCTCGAGCAGCTCCCGGGACTGCAGCCCGATCTCCTTCGTGCGATGGAGGTTCCGTAGCATGGCCTCGTCGTCGGCCTCGGTGCGCTGCACCTGGTCGGTGAGCAACTGCGCGGCCGACCGCGTCGAGCCTGTGAAGAACAGCAGGAGGTTGCGGCGGAGCTTGTCCAGCGTGTCGCGCGACAGCTGGAGCGGCTCGACCTGGACGCTCCCGTCGCGCCGGAACGTGTACGCGCCCAGGCCGCCATGGGCGGCCACGTAGGGGTCCTGCTTGCCGACGGGCTCGCCGAGCACATCGATCTCGATGTGCGCGGCGTCGTCCGCGAGCGAGGCCGGCGTGGTGGCGCGGCGGCGGCCCAGCGCCAGCGACTTCAGCACGGCCACGGTGTAGGCGCCCGACGAGCCCAGGCCGGTCCCGGCGGGCACGTCGGCCACCGAGGCGATCTCGATTGGGTTGCCGCGCCAGTGGGCGAGGATCGACTCCCGGAGGATGGGGTGCCGAATCTCACGAGGATCATCGACCTCTTCCAGCTCGGAGTACTTCATCCGGAAGCGGCGCTGGAACACGGTGTGGGTCAGCATGTAGACGTACTTGTCGATCGCGCCGGCGACGAGGAAGCCGCCGTATTGCTCGTAGTAGGAGGGCAGGTCGGTACCGCCACCTCCGAGCGAGAGCCGCAGAGGCGCGCGCGTGTAGATGATGCTCATACGGTGACGGTCGGCTCGAGGATGGAGGGGTTTGCTTCCAGCCAGCGCAGCGTGCGCACGATCGCCTGCTCGATGCTCAGCGTCGGACGCCAGCCGAGCGCGCGAATGCGCGAGCAGTCGAGCAGGATCAGCGGCGAGTCGCCCGGCCAGCCGCGTTTGCCGCCGGCGTGCTCGATCACCGGCGAGACGCCGAGCGCCTCAGTGATGATCTCGATCGAGCGGTCGACCACCACGGTCTCGTCCGTGCCGAGGTTGTACACCGACATTCCCGGCTTTTCACCCGCCGCCGCCAACGCCGTGAGCATCGCACTCACGCAGTCCTGCACATACAGGTAGGACTTCTCCTGACGCCCGTCGCCGAGCACGTGCAAGCGCGCCGGATCGGCCCGCAGCTTGCGGAAGAAGTCGTACACGTGGCCGTGGGTGTAGCGCTCGCCGAGGATCGACACGAAGCGGAAGACGACGCCCGTGAACCCGTAGCCGTGGCAGTAGGCCCCGATCAGTCCTTCGCCGGCCAGCTTGGAAGCTGCGTACAGCGAGGTCTGGATCGGGAACGGCGCGTCCTCAGGGGTGGGGAAGACCTCGGGCTCGCCATAGACCGAGCCGGTGGACGAGAACGCGATCCGCTTAGCGCCGGTGGCGCGCATCGCTTCGAGCAAGGTCGAGGTCGCGGTCGTGTTCTGCTCCAGGTCCTTGCGCGGATGCTTGAGCCCGTCCTTGACGTCGGCGTTGGCGGCTAGGTGAAACACGGTGTCGCAACCCTCGAGCGCACCGGTCAGGCGCTCTGCGTCGAGCACGTCGCCCTCGACGAACGTGGCGCCCGGGTGCTCCAAGAACGTCGAGAGGAACTCCATCCGGCCCGTACTGAGGTTGTCGTATACGACCACCTCGACGCCGTCGGCGACCAGGCGATCGGCCAGGGTCGAGCCGATGAAGCCGGCGCCGCCTGTGATCAGGACACGCTGCATTGACAACCCCGACAACCCCTGTGTGATCTAACCGTTACAGGCTGAAGCCGCTGGCGATGGCGTCGCGGCGGAACATCTGCACTGTCTCGAGCGAGAAGCGATCCAGGTCCTTGCCGAGCGTGGCCAGCTTGGGCAGCAGATCCGAGGTCATGGTGATGATGTGGCACCCGACCGAGTTGGCCTGGACCACGTTCAACACTTCACGCGGGCTGGCCCAGATCAGCTCGGAGGCGGGCGCCGTGGATTCGATGATCTCGACGGAGTGAGCCATGATGTTGATCGGATCGATGCCGGCGTCGGCGATGCGGCCGGCGAAGACCGAGATGTAGCTTGGCGCGCCATCGCGCAGCGCCTCGGCGACCATTTCGACCTGTGCCGTGGTCATCAGCGCCGTCACGTTCACCTTGACGCCTTTTTCGGCCAGCTCGCGCACCAGCGGGGCGGTCGATGCGCCGTCGCACGTCGTGACCGGCACCTTGACGTACACGTTCTCCCCCCAGCCGGCGATCTTCAGCGCCTGGCGGCGGATCTCGGCCTCGTCGTCGGCGAACACCTCGAACGACACCGGCTTGGTGCAGACCGCCTCGAGCACGCGGATGGCGAAGTCGGCGTAGTCGGTCAGCCCCGCCTTCCACATCAGCGTCGGGTTCGTCGTGAAGCCACTGATGCGCGGGTCTTCGGCCAACCGCAGGATCCCGTCCAAGTCGGCCCCGTCGGCAAAGATCTTCGTCGTAATCGAGTCCAGCATGTTCACCCTCTCTTGCACTCGGGAGACCCCTGACCTGCTGGCTTTTTGGCCGGAGCGGACACTTTACGCTACTTCCACACCGTCACATACCAGTTCGACGAATTTCTGCAAATTGGAGATTCGGACATCCGGGGGCGGGCTCGCCGCCGCGCTGCGCCGGTGCTCCGTATGGGGGTGCGCGATCAGCGCGGTCCGCGTACCTGCCGCCGCCCCGGCCTGGATGTCGGAGTCCGAATCGCCCACCATCCACGCCTGCGCCGGATCCGCGCCGGCGCGAGCGAGGGCACGTCTGAGCATCTCGTCGTTCGGCTTACGACAATCACACGCGCGCGTGAGCTCGGGCACGGTGCCCTGCGGATGGTGGAAGCAGTACTCCCAGCCGTCGAGCTCGACGCCCTCCTCGGCCAGCAGTTCGACGGTACGGTCGTGCACCGCGGTCAGCTCGCTGAGCGGCACGACGCCCTTGGCCGCGGCGGGCTGGTTGGAGGCGACGATCATCGTGTGCCCGCAGCGTTTCAGCGCGACGAGCGCTTGAGCGGCGCCCTCAACGAGGCGGACGTCGAAGGGGTGCAGCGGCGATTCGTGGGTCCCGGTCAGGGGGTCGGGCACAGGCTCGGTGATGACGCCGTCCCGATCCAGAAGGATCACGGTGGTGGCGTGGCTCACCGGGTGCTGGTCGCGGCCGTCCACAACTCGATGTTGTGGTCGCGGATCTCAACCAGGATGTCGTCGATCCCGTAGCGCAGATCCCAACCCGGATAGTCCTGCTTGAACGGCCCCAGGTCGCTGATCCACCAGCGGTGGTCGCCGATCCGGTTGTCATCGGCCAGGCTCCATTCGAGATCACGGCCGGCGATCCGTTCGCACGCCTTGATCGCCTCGAGCATCGAGCAGTTGCTCTGCCGGCCACCGCCGATGTTGTACACGGCGGCTTGGCGTGGACGCCGGCGAAACGCGTCGAACGCGGACACGAGATCGCTCGAGTGGATGTTGTCGCGCACCTGGAGCCCGTCGTAGCCGTACACGGTGTATGGCTCACCGGTGATCGTGCAACGCATCAGATAGGAGAGGAAGCCGTGCAGACGAGCGCCGGCGTGGTTGGGGCCGGTCAGGCAACCGCCGCGGAAACACACAGTCGGCATGCCGAAGTAGCGCCCGTACTCCTGCACGAGCAGGTCCGCAGCGACCTTGGAGACGCCGAACAGCGAGTGCGTCGAGGAGTCGATCGACATGCTCGTGTCGATGCCGTGCCAGTAGCGATGCTCGCGCGGGAGCTCGAGCCGGTCGCCCGTGACCTCGAGGGGCAGGAAGTTCGGCGTGTCCCCGTAGACCTTGTTCGTCGAGCAGAACACGAACGGGGCGTCGAGGCAGTGCTGGCGTGTCGCCTCGAGCAGGTTGAGCGTGCCGTTCGCGTTCACGCCGAAGTCGGTGTGCGGATCGGACGCGGCCCAATCGTGCGAGGGCTGCGCGGCGGTGTGGATCACGACCTCGATTTGGCCACCGCTCCCGGCGAACAGCCGCTCGACCCCGTCGCGGTCGCGGATGTCCAGCTCGACCGAGCGGAAGGCGTCCGGGTAGGCGTCGAGCAGGCGCTGGGTGCTGTGGGCGGTCGACGCCGATGGCCCGAAGAACTCGGCTCGCATGTCGTTCTCGATCCCGATCACGTCGAACCCCTGCTCGACGAAATGGGCGACTGACTCAGAGCCGATCAGGCCGCCTGACCCGGTGACGATTGCTACAGGCATCGGTTCGCTGTCATCTCACTGTAAAGGCCGCTGGTGCCGTACCCCGGGGCGGGCATGCTAGACGAAGCGACTTACCGGATGCGCTGAACGAGGATCACCGTCTGGCCACCCCAGTTGGTCGCGCCGGCGAGGACGATCTTGCCCTCGCTCTGGATCGCGGCGCCGTTGGCCGCGCCGCCGCCGCCGGTCGTGGCGAGCGCGTTGCCCTGGGAGCCGAAGCTCTGATCGGCGCTCCCGTCAGGTTTCACGCGTAAGGCCGCCGGCCCGACCTCAGGAATGACGGCGCTGCCTGACTGGTCGAGGACGAGGCCGTTGGCGCCATACCAGTCCTGGACAGCGGCGATCCCGCCGTTGCCGTAAGACTGATCGAACGCGCCGCTCGGGGTCAGCTTGACGACAGCATTGACATTGGTCGTCGTAAAGGCGGGGCCGGCGAGGAGAAGCTTCCCGTCGCTGGTGTGAGCGAGGCCGAAGCCCAGCGCGGTGGCTCCGACCGGGATCGTGACGATCCCCCCGTTGCCGAACGTAGGGTCGGGGGTGCCGTCACGGGTAAGGCGAGCAGCCATGAACTGCTGCGCGCCGCGGACCTGGGGGTTGGCGTAGTCGGCCTGGCCGGCCAGCACAGGCTTGCCGTCGCTCTGGATGTCGAGCGCCCAGGCGCCGCCGGTGCGGCTAGGGAACGTGCTGATCCCGTCGGCGCCGAACCTCTTGTCGAGCGTGCCGTCGGGATTCAGGCGGGCGGCGGCGAACTCGTTGTGCGCCTCGAGCGCGGTGCCGCCCAGCACGATCTTCCCATCCGGTTGCAGCGCGACCGCGTTGGCGATCGAGTAGCTGCCGATCGGCACGTTGGCGATCCCGCCTTGCCCGAACGATTGGTCAAGGCCCCCGTTGGTGTTCAGTCGCACCGCGGCGAATGTGAGCGGCCCGTAGGTACCGTCGCGGCCCGAGCCGGCGATCACGATCTTCCCGTCCGGCTGGAGCACGAGCGCGTCGCCGCTGTCCACCCCGGCGCCGCCGTTGATCGCCACCGTGACGATCCCGTTACGGCCGAAGCTGCGGTCGAGTCGGCCCGCCGATGTCATCCGCGTGGCCACGATCACGTTCTGACCGGCGACGTTGGCCTCACCGGCCGTTAGGATGCGGCCGTCCGACTGCACCGCGACCGAGGCGGCCCCGGCCCAATAGCCGACCGGCACGACGGCCGAGCCGCCGGAGCCGAAGGAGGAGTCGAGGACGCCTTGAGCCACGGCGGCGTGCGCAGCGGGCGTCGCGACAAGCGCGAGCAACCCCGCCACGCTGAAGAGCGCCCAGACACGCCGGTCCCGCCTCCGCACACTCAGAAGCGTATGAAATTCGATGACGGCGTGTGCCGGTAGTTATTGCTTTTGGTTGGTTTTGAACCAGAAAGCGGTTGTTTTATTGGCAGCGCGCGACTGCGTGGGCGACGCCGCGAGTGAGCAGCTTACGGTGATGGCTGCGGTGCTTGCGGCGGATCTGACCGTGCGTCTTGCGCGCTGACCGAACGCTCCGCATGGTGCACCGGGTCGCCTTGCCGACCGCCGTCCTGACGACCGTCGTGCCAGTCCGGGCCTGGGTCGTAGTTGACTTCGTCGTCGACTTCGGCGGGCTCGCCGCGGGCTTGGGACTTGGGGTCGGGGTTGGCGTCGGCGCTCTTGCCTGGGCGTTGATCCGCACGACGGCGATGACAATGCGACCGTTGATCGTCGCGCCGCCGGCCAGGACGATCTTGCCGTCGGCTTGCAACGCCGCGCCGTTGGCAGCGTCGTTGGTTCCGAGCTTGGCCATCACGTTGCCGGCGGTGCCAAAGCTGGTGTCGGCGCTGCCGTTCGTGTTCAGCCGAAGGACGCTGGCGCCGACCGACGGCAGCAGCACTCTCCCGGCCGAGTCGAGGATGATCCCATTGGCGCCGTTCCAGTCCGGGACGGTCGCGATCCCGCCGCTTCCGTAGGTCGGGTCGAGCGCGCCGCTGCTCGTCAGGCGCACCGCGGCGTTGACGCCCGTGGTCGTGAACGCCGGACCGGCCAGCACCAGCTTGCCGTCGGTCTGGACCGCCACGCCATAGCCGAGCGCGGTGCCACCGATCGGAACTGTGACCACGCCGCCGCCGCCAAAGCTCGTGTCGGTGCTGCCGTTGCCGTTCAGCCGTACGGCCATGAACTGCTGCGCACCGGAGACCTGCGAGCTTGGGTAGTCGGTCTGCCCGGCCAGGACGAGCTTGCCGTCCCGCTGGAGCCCGAGCCCCCACGCGCCACCGGTGTAGTTCGGGAACGTGGTCGTACCGCTAGTACCGAAGCCATGGTCGAGACTCCCATCCGGGTTCAGCCGGGCGGCGGCAAACTCGTTGTGCGCCTCCAGCGCGGTCCCGGCCAGCACGATCTTGCCGTCGGGCTGGATCACGACCGCATTCGCGATCGAGGTCGAGCCGATCGCTACGTTGCTCACGCCACCGTGACCGAAGGACTGGTCGAGACTGCCGCTCGTCGTGAGCCGGACGGCGACGAACGTGAGCGGCCCATATGTGCCGTTGCGTCCCGAGCCCGCGATGACGATCTTCCCGTCTGCCTGGAGGGCCAGGCCGGCGCCGCTGTCCACGCCGGCGCCGCCGTTGATGCGGACCGTGACGATGCCGGCGCTGCCAAAGCTCGGATCGAGCGCGCCGCTCGGCGTCATTCGCGTGGCGACGATCTCGTTCTCGCCGTTCACCTCGGCTTGCCCGGCCGTCACGATCTTCCCGTCGCCCTGTACTGCGACGGCCGCCGCGCCGGCCCACGTACCCAGCGTCACCGTGGAATAGCCGGCCGTCCCGAATGAGGTGTCGATCGAGCCCGCGGACGCAGCCCATGCCGCTTGGGAAGACGCGAGTACTGCGAGCGCGCAGGCCATCGCGGCCATCGCGGCAGTGAGGACCGTATGCGCCCTGGATCGGCTCGGCATACGATCCTGGTCGGGCGGGTTAACGACCGGCCCCGGGTCACGGTGTAGTAGCTAGACGATTGTTTGACCGCCTGATGGTCCAGTTTTCTGGCCGGATGTTCGAGGACCAAAGGGCGGGTGGCGCGGCGGCGCCGTTATGCCGGCGAAACCGCCGCGTGGCGCCGCGTTGCCTGCCAACATGAAGCAGCGATGCTGCAGCGCCTCGGCGGCCGCGATGAACGGATGGACCTGCGCCGTCGTCGCGCTCAGTCGCCAGGAGCCGTGGGGAGCGCCGCGGACACGGAACGTCGTTGCCGACGCCACCGCTCACCAGCGATGCCCAGTAGGGCGACGGCGAGGCCGACCAGGATCAGGATCAGGGTCAGCGAAAGGGACCAGACGTTCGCGGCGGCGACGGTCCCGATCGAGTCACGCGTGCCGTGCCGGCGG
Organism: Solirubrobacteraceae bacterium; assembly: GCA_045805545.1. Taxonomy (GTDB): domain Bacteria; phylum Actinomycetota; class Thermoleophilia; order Solirubrobacterales; family Solirubrobacteraceae; genus Palsa-465. The sequence goes on from JBJMLD010000159.1 coordinate 7,565, forward strand.
GCATGGTGGACGGCTGCCGGCAGCGCGCGCAGCTCACGGCGGACCGCGAGCGGAACCGAGCTGTGCCGCGCGGTCAGGGCGTGGACGACCGTGGGTGGCAAGCCGCGGCCGACGGCCGGGGTACCGGCGGCCGGTGTCTGGGGACCGGTCGCGGAGGGAATGTTCTCGCAGTACTGGTCCAGTGCGCTGACCGACTGCTTCGTGCACGCGCTTCCCGGGCGGCTCGCGACAGCCGGCGACGCGAATGCGCCGCAGATCAACATGAGTGCTACGGATAGCCCCCGCAAGATGCCGATATGCCTGGAAATGGCCATCCCGGATCGCGGGCGATGTTAACCGACGACGAGACCGGCACGAGCCGGTTGCTCGAGCCGGAGCCCGCTCCGCCCCCGGTCGCACCCAGTGCCGGCCGCGGGCGCGGGCTACGGGCGCAGCGCACGCTCGCGTTCGCGGGTGCGTTCGCGATTGTGCTCGTCTACGCGCTTCGGGGTGGGTCGTATGACGTCGTCGTCTTCCAGGAGCACGGTCTCGTCGTCTGGTGGGTGCTCGCGATCGCGCTGGCGCTCGGGCTGCTGCCGCGCTCTCGGCCTCCGGTCGCTGCGCTCGTTCTGCTTGGCGCGCTGGTCGCCTATGCGGTGTGGATCGGCCTCAGCCTGCTCTGGACCCAGAGCTCGGAGCGCTCGACCCAGGAATTGGCGCGTACGCTCGACTACACCGGCCTGGTCGCGCTTGCCACCTTCGCGCTGGACCGCCGCACGTGGCGCGCCGCCGCGGCCGGGCTGGGCTTTGGCGCGCTGGTCGTCTGCGCCCTGGCGGTCGGTAGCCGTCTGGCGCCGTCTGTGTTCCCGGTCGACTACGTCGATACGACGTTTCACATCGACCGGCTGAGTTATCCGTTCGGATACTGGAACTCGGTGGCGGCCTGGGCGGCGATGTCGATTGCGATCGGGCTGGGGTGGAGCGCTCACGACTCCTCTCGGCTGCGCCGGGCGGTGGCGCTGGCCCTGGTGCCAGTGGCGGGCGTGACGCTGTACCTGACTTATTCGCGGGCGGGCGTGGCCGGCGCGGGACTGGCGGTGGTAGCGGTGCTGGCGCTGAGCCGGAACCGTCTGACTGCCACGCTGCACGCGCTTATCGCCGGCGCGGGCACGGCCGCCGCGATCCTGGCCGTGCGCGGCGCGCCGCAGATCGCCCACGCAACCGGGACAGCCGGCGCCGGCACGGTGTTCGTGGCGCTTCTCGCGGCGGCCGCGGCTGGGGCGGTCATTGCCGTAATCACCAAGGCGCTCGACATCGACCACCGGCGGGTGCCGCGCCAGATATTTCGGCCGTTGGCCGGAATCTGCACAGTGCTCGTGCTCGTCGCGGCGGTGGCCGTGGGCCCGCGACTGATCACCAAAGGCTGGCACTCGTTCACTCGCACCACGACGGTCAGTGCGAGCGATCCGACCGCTCGCCTGGGCAGCCTCAGTGGGAGCCGCTACCCGCTGTGGAAGGTGACGCTCACGGCCTACGACCAGCACCCGCTCGATGGCACCGGCGCAGGCACGTTCGAGTTCTGGTGGGACCGGCACGCCACGAACGCCGAGTTCGTCCGCGATTCCCACGACATCTGGCTGCAGAACATGGCCGAGCTCGGGACGCCCGGCTTGCTGTTGATCATCGCCGTGGCTGTGAGCGGGATCGTGCTCGCCGGCGTTGCGCGCTACCGAGCGCGGCGCTCAGTCAGCGCCGGGGTCAGCACCGCTTTCCTCGCCGCGTACATCGTGTTCCTCATGCACGCTTCGGTCGACTGGATCTGGCAGTCGACCGCGGTGACCGTGCTCGCTCTCGCCGGCGTCGCCGCGGTCGGGGCGCGCGGGGCGTTTCGGCCACTTCGGCTCCCCTGGCCGGCGCGCGGCGCGGTGGTCGCGCTGGCCGCCTGCGTGGGCCTGCTCCAGCTCCCGGGTCTGATCAGCACCGCTTCGGTCCGCCGCAGCCAGGCGGCCGAACGGGCCGGAAACGGCAATGCGGCGCTGGCCTGGGCCAAGACCGCGGTCAACGCCGAGCCATGGTCGGCCACCGCGTACGAGCAGCGCGGGCTGGTCCTGGAGGCATCCGGTCAGCTATCTGCGGCGGCGAGCGACCTTCGCCACGCGACTCGGGATGAGCCGACCAACTTCCGCCACTGGTTGGTGCTGGCGCGGATCGACACCGAGCGCGGCGACCTCGGGCGGGCGGTTGGCGACTACAGCCGCGCGCGCCAGCTGCGGCCGCTGGGACGTGTGTTCGCGCTGGCGCCGTACTTCAGCGGCACGCCGCTGGTGCCCGGCCCTTAATTTCGGACAGCCAAAGGGGCCCTGATCGCCCGTTCGGCGAGGGGCGCACCGGCCTCTCAGCGCTCGATCCGGCCGAAGAACTGGTCGTCGATTCGCCGCAGAGCGGCCAGATCCGGATCGGTTCGCAGACGCTCTTGAAACTCGGGCTCGCGCCAGGGATCCCACGGCGCGCTGATCAGCTTGCCCGTGATCCCGGCCGCTTCGGGGCCGAGCAGGAAGCACGTGAGCTCCGCCGCCACGCGCGCCGGCACGCCGCCCTCGTCGAGCTGGCGCCGCGTCTTCTCGTAGTAATCCTCGCCGACTCGCTCTGCGCCGGCCGCGAGCGTGCCCTCGTGCATCTGCGTGGCCACGAACCCTGGCGCAATGCAGTTCACGCGAACGCCGCTTTCCTGGGCCGTGCGCGCCACGTTCTCGGTCAGGCGAACGACCGCCGCCTTCGAGGCCGCGTAGGCGTCGTAGCGGGGTAGGGGGGACGTCGAACCGCCGCCCGAGAACGTCACCGCCGCGCCGCCGGCGGCCGCCAGTGGCCCCAGGCAGTGGTGCAGGGCGAGCATCGTGCCGAGCAGGTTGATCTCGATCGTCGCGCGGAACTGCAGGGGATCGATTTCGTCCAGCCTGCCGATCGGCCCCAGGATCCCAGCCGCGGCGACGAGCCCGTCGAGTCGGTCGGCCCCAATTGCTTCAAGCGCCTCGCTCCAGGCCGATGGCGACGCCACATCGAGCCGAAGTCCTCGATGCGGTCCTCCCGGCAGCGAGGCGACTGTCGCCTCGATTTCCTCTCTGCCGCGCGCGGCCACGATCACGCTCGCCTGCGCCTCGGCCAGCACCTCACAGATCGCGCGCCCGATCCCTCTCGAGCCGCCGGTGACCAGCACGTGGCGCCCGCCAAGCCCGCGGGCGGCCATCAACTCGTGAAGCCCAGGCTGGTCAGCTTGCCCTCCCCGGCTCTGAGCACGCTGTGCGCAGCGAACCTGCGCTGTGCGTAGAACACGCCCCCGCGCGTCGTTCTCAGGCGCAGGACCGTGCGCCAGGAATGGCCGCGGCGGAGCTGGATTGTGACGCGGCCCGGTTTCGGGGCCCGACCCCACAGGATCAGGGTTCGCACCCTCTTCGTCTGGTGCGCGGCGGGTATGGCGACGAACGGGAAGCGGAAGGCGGTCGTGGAGGGCTTCGCGACGCCGTCACGGAAGTACAGGCCCGCGCCGGTGAGGCTCTTGTAGGGCAGGTCGCGGATCAGGAACCAGAACATGTGGCTTACGCCCTGACGCCACAGCTCGTAGAACGACAGTGAGACGTAGCGCGCCTGAAGATTGATCGCCACGCCGTTCGGATCGGGCGGATTCGACGTCCAGTCGAGTTCCGTCATCCAAATCTGCTTTGAGCCGCCCGGCAGAGCGCGATGCGCGCGGCGCGCTGCCGTGAGCACGCGCCGGAGCTTGCCGAAGTCCGGGACGCTCACATCGGTGCTGTTGCGGGCGCGAACCGTCGGGGTGAGTGCGTACGGGTGCTCATCGATGGCGTCGAAGTGCGCGGGATTCGGACAACGCTCGCGGCGGAGCCGAGGACCGCTCAGGCACAGCATCTCGCGCAGGAACGCGACCGGTGGTGTCCGGTCCACACCTGGCGGATCGCCATAGGGTGCGAGCCCGGCGGCCAGCACGCGGGCGTGTCGCTGGACCGACTTCACGCCGGAGTAGAACGCGTTCAGCATGCCGCGGTACCAGCTTGGGCTGGCCGAGACCCAGCGGCCGTGGCTGCGCGTCCATTGGGGCATCAGCGCGGTGCGCAGATTGGGCTCGTTCCAGGCCTGGAAGTAGCTTACGTTCGGCAGCTTCCTTCCCGGGCGCAGCGGATCCGGGAAGTGACCGGAGTAGCGCTGGGCGAGCGCATGTGCGAACTGGCCGAACGCGGTCGGGCTCGGCTGCCACACGGGCGCGAACGATGGTGACAAAGGGTGCTGCCCGAGCGCCCAGGACGGCGCCTCCATGACCATCAGCAGGATGTGCTGCCGGCGGGATGTGGCGTCGCGGACGGCGTCGTCGAGGAACCCCCAGTGGTAATGGGGATCGGTGGCGTCGCTGGCGCGAAAGCCGTCGCCCGGACTGGCCGGCGCGACCACGAACCACGGCACGGTCATCCGGACCCAGCTCGAGCCGAGCTGCTGCGCCCGGGTCAACCACGTGGCTCGCAGCGAGGCCGTCTGGGACTCGAACGTCGTGTCGTCGACGAGGCCGGTTGCGATCGACGACGGGCCCGGCATCGCCGCAGCCGGACGAGCGGCTGCCGCGGCGACGATCAAGCCGATCATCAGGAAGGCAAGCAGCACGGCCCCCCGCGGGCGAGCTACGGAGACGGTCACGGGCGCGGCCGGCGATCGCCTTCCCGCGAACGCCCGACCAGGCGTCGCGTCGCTCCGACGAGTCCGCCACGGCGAGCCCGGATCACCCGGGGGGAGGCCGGGGCGTCGGCGGCCGCAGGCGGCGGGACGGGCTCTGCGGATGCCGGTGGCGCCGGCTCGCGGTCCGGCTGCGCCGGTGGCGCCGGCTCGGGCTCCGGCTGGGCCGCTACGGGCTCCGGCTCGGCGGCTACGGGCTCTGGCTCGGGGGCCACGGGCGCCGGCTCGGGTTCCGGTTCGGCGGCCACGGGCTCGAGCTCGGCCGCGACCGGCTCCGGCTCGGCTGCCACGACATCAGCCTCAGCCGCCGGCTCATCCCATCCGCGCGCCTCGATAAACCGCCGCTCGGCCCGGCTCATCCGCTCGATCGTCGCCGCGCAGATCGGGCAGCGTTCCAAGTGCCGGCGCGCCTGCCGCTCCTCGGTCGCGAGCTCTCCATTGGCGTACGCCGCCAGCAGCTCAGGAATCGCCAGGCAGATCTGCTCGGGCGCCTTCGTGTGTCCCCGCCGGCCGCCGCTCTCGGCGCCGGCCGACACGTCGAAGCGCCCGGCCGCGGCGGCCCTCGTGGCCTTCAGCAGCAGATCATCGAGGTCGACCTCTCGCGCGTCGCTCAGCCGCAGGCGCCCCAGGAAGTCGACGAACGCAGCGTCCCGGGCCTCCTCGACCAGATCGGCCGGGCACGCCTCCTCGCAGTAGGCGCGGATCTTGTGGATATGCGCGTCGCGGAAGCCGGCAATCGCGTCGGAGTCGTCGGCGAGGATGAGTTCGGAGAGCGTGGGTCCGGACCCCGGGGGCGCCCCCATCGCGATCAGATCGGGCTCCCCCAAAGCGGGAACCAGCGCTCCAGCTCGGGCTCGATTGGCAGCTCGCCCCCGATCTGGGCCTTCAGCACCAGCTCGCGCTCGTTGTCGCGCTGCTGCTGGCCGCCGGCGGGGACGAACGGATAGAAGAATCCGCGCTTGTAGTTGTAGATCCAGTACACGCGGCGCTTCTGCGCGTCCTCGAACGCAAACACGGCGCACAGCACGCGCTCGCCGTAGCCGCCGGTCTCCAGCGCGCTGCTGACCGCGTTGATCCCGACCACGAGGCTGTCGAAATCCGATCCGCGGAGGATCAACCAGCGAAAGCCGTACGTGTCATCGCTCGTCTCGACCGTTGTCTGGCTGTCGCCGGCGGTGGCCCGGACGACCTCCTCCATGTCGTGCACGATCGACTGGAAGTCGGCCGTGGCGAGCGGCTGGAACACGATCGCCGCGCTGCCCGTGCTCTTCAGCTCGAGGCTGGTCTCGAACGTGACATAGGCCGTGCTGACCGCGAACAGGCGATCAGGCGCCGGGCCGGCCAGCTTGCGTTTGCCGGTGATTACGTCGAGAAAGCCCACTGGAGCGGAGCGTCGAGGGACACGTCAAGCGCGGACTTTACGCCGTGCCCTGGAGCTGTGACTCCAGTCGCTGGAGCGCTGCAATGCGCTTCTCAAGCGGTGGGTGTGTCGCGAACAGCGTTGCGACGGTCTGCTTGGCCTTGGGCGGGAAGATGTAGAACGCCGCCAGCTCGCTGTTCGCGGCCCGCAGATCCTGGGAGGGAATCCGCTGCATGTTGCCCGCGATCTTCATCAGCGCGGAGATCAGTGCGCTCGGGCGGCCGGTGATGATCGCCGACCCACGGTCGGCGGCGAACTCCCGATAGCGCGAGAGTGCCTGGAGCAGCACGAACGAAAGCGCGTAGACGACGGCGGAGACCGCGATCACCACGAGCCAGCTCGGCCCGCTGTCCTCGTCGTCGCCGCCCCAACCGCCGAACCAGAAGCCGATCTGCACGATGAAGGACGCGATTGAGGCGAAGAAGCTGGCGATGGTCATGACCATCACGTCGCGGTTCTGAACATGGGTGAGCTCGTGGGCCATGACGCCCTCGAGCTCGGCCGGGGTCAACATCTCGAGCAGCCCTGTCGTCGCACACACGGTGGCTGTCTTGGGCGAGCGGCCGATCGCGAACGCGTTCGGCATCGACTGATTCGCGATCGCCACCCGCGGCTTGGGCAGGTTGGCCTGGACGCACAGCCGGTCGATCAGCGCGTGGAACTGCGGTGCCTCCTGCGGACTGACCTCATGCGCGCCCATCGAGGCGAGCGCGATCTTGTCCGAGGTGAAGTACTGGACCAGGAAAAGGGCGCCGGCGATGACCGCGATCGTCACGGCGCCGACACCGGCCGCGAACAGCACGCCGACGAGAATGGCGTAGACCAATCCCAGCAGGAACAGGGTCAGGATCATCCGGGCCTGGAGGCCGGAGTCGCGTCCAAATGATCTCGAGGCAGGCATGGTTTGAACTAATGGTAGAAGGCGCCCTAACGGACCGGTGAAGGGTTTCCGAAGAGGACCGAAGGTCGGGCCGTCCTACCCGAACCGACGGTGCCAGTCGAGCGTGCGCTGGAGCCCGTCTTCCAGGCTCACGCACGGCTCCCATCCGGTCAACCGGTTGAGCTTGGAATAGTCCACCCACTGGCGGTCGATCTCGCCTGCCGGTGTCCCCGCGCCTTGCACGTCCGGCGCCACCCCGGTGCCCGCAAGCCGGCAAACGAGCCCGACGACGTCGAGGACGCGATGGGAGCGCCCGCCGCCGGCGTTGAATGCCTCGCCGGCCGTAGACGGCGTATCCGCGCCCAACGCATCCCAGATGGCCAAATACGCCGCCACGGCATCCTCGACGTAGAGAAAGTCGCGCTCGGGCGAGCCGTCTGAGCGCACGACCGGCGAGCGGCCTGCCAGCGCCGCAGTCACCGCCTCCGGCACCAAGCGCGAACGGTTCGTGTCGCCACCGCCGTACAGGTTGGCGAACCGGGTCACCGCGACCGGCAGCTGCCACGTGTGCCAGTACGAGCGAGCCAGCAGGTCGGCCGCCGCCTTGGACACGTCGTACGGATAGCGCGGCTGGAGCGGGAACTCCTCGCGATAGGGGAGCTCCGGGTTGGATCCGTAGGCCTTGTCCGAAGAGGCAACGATCACGCGCTCGATCTCGAGCCGGCGGCATGCCTCGAGCACCATCCAGGTGCCACGGATGTTCGTCTCGAACGTCGACTCCGGGCCGCGGTTGGCGGTCGGGACGATCGTCTGCGCGGCCAGGTGAAACACGCTGTCGATCTCGTACTCATTCAGTGCGCGTGACACCAGCCCGTCAACGCAGATGTCGCCGTGGACGACATTCACGCGCTCGGTGAGTCCCATCTGCTCGAGCGGCGATCCGACTGTGTCGTCGCGGCGTACCGCGACAACCCGTGCGCCGCCCTCGACCAGCGCCTTGACCAGCCAGCCGCCGAGCAGTCCGTAGGCGCCGGTGACGAGCACCGAGCGCCCGGTCAACTCCACAGCTTCCACGGCGCCTGCCCCGCCGCCCACAGATCGTTGAGCAGGACGGCGTCCTTGTAGGTGTCCATGCAGTCCCAGAACCCCTCGTGCCGATAGGCGCGGAGCTCGCCCTGCTCCGCCAGCTGAGCCAGCGGCCGGCGCTCCAGCACGGACTCCTCGCTCAGCATCTCGAACACGGACGGCTCGAAGCAGAAGAAGCCGCCGTTGATCCAGCGCTCGCTGCGTGGCTTCTCAACGAACCCCCGGACCACGCCGTCGCCGTTCAGCTCGGCCACGCCGAACTGAAGCTCGGGCCGCACGACGGTCATCGTCGCGCGCGGGCGGTGGCGATCGTGCTCGGCCAGCAACGCCCGCAAGTCGATGTCAGCGACGCCGTCGGCGTAGGTAACGCAGAAGCGATCGCCGTCGATCGCGTCGTGGGCCCGGAGCAGACGGCCCCCGGTGGGCGTCTCGACGCCGGTCTGAACGCAGTCGACAATCGCCCCATCGGGCCACGCCTCGCGCGCGACGAACTCCTCGATCAGCTCCGCCTTGTAGCCGGTCAGCAGGGCGAAGCGGCTGAAGCCCTGGGCGAGGTAGATCTGCATGACGTGCCAGAGGATGGGGCGTCCGCCGATCTCCACCAGCGGCTTGGGGATCGACTGCGTGTGCTCCTGCAGCCGCGTACCGCGGCCGCCACAGAGAATCGCGACGCGGGGCAGCACCGTCGCGGATTATCGCCCTAACCTACCTGCGGGTGCGCCCTGAGATCCACATCCTTGGCATCTCGCTGAAGACATTCGGGATCGTCTTCGCCTTCGGCTTCATCGCGGCCGGCGCGATCCTCATCCGCCGGCTGCGCGAGCTCGGCAAGCCGACCGACTACGCCTACGAGATGGCCTTCGCCGCGCTTGTCGGCGGTCTCGTCGGCTCGCGCGTTTATTACGTGGTACAGAACTACAGTCAGGTCAAGCACGACCTGATCGGCAGCCTGTTCTCCGGTTCCGGTCTCGTCTGGTACGGCGGGGTGATCGGTGGCGCGATTGCCGTGATCGCCTGGGCCGCCTGGCGAAACATGCTGAATCTCGGACTGCTCGATCTCGCCTCGGTACCGCTGGCCATGGGATACGCAATCGGCCGGATCGGCTGCCAGGTGTCCGGCGACGGCGACTACGGAAAGGTCTCGAACCTGCCCTGGGCGATGGAATATCCGCACGGGACCGTGCCCACAGCGCCGGGTGTGAAGGTCCAGCCGACGCCGATTTATGAGACGCTGGCCATGGGCCTGGTCGCGTGGTGGCTGTGGCGGATGCGCGACCAGTTCCGCCCGGGCGCGCTGTTCGCGTTCTATCTCCTGCTGTCGGGGATCGAGCGCCTGCTGGTCGAGTTCGTACGCCGCAACCACCCTGTCGCCCTCGGCCTGACCGCCCCACAGCTCGAGAGCATCGCCCTCATGATCGCCGGCGCGGTGTGGCTCTGGCTGCTCTTCCGGCGAGGCGGGCTGCGCCCCCAATCCCCGGGCAGCACGGATAGGGCGCTGGCAACGGCGTGACGCGAGCGAATCCGAGGTATCCTCTCAACTCCTCAGCGGGAGGTGCCGATAGGTGATGAAGGTGCGTGCCACAAGGGCATACATCGCCGGTTTCGGCACGACTGGCTCGCTGCTCGCGGGAGCGGCGGTGCTGTTCGTGCTCGCAAGTGCCGTCGTGTCCTTCAACGGCTGGCCGCAAGTCGCAGGTCAGTCCTCAGCCGCGCCGGTCGTCCTGACTCGTGTCCACGCGTCGCCTGCGGCGAACGTGTCGGTGAGCCGGGTGGCCGCGGTGGCCGCGGCGCGTACTGCCGCGGCGCCAGCGCCGGCGGGCACGCCGGCCGCCGGCCCAGGCGCTGCCTCAGCTGCGACAGCCGGGCCCGGCAACGTCGCTATCGCCGGCGGGCAGCTTGGCTCACGGCCCGGAAGCCGGGTGACGATCAAGCCGATCAGCTCCGGCAATCCCGGCACCCCGCCGGCGTCGTGCTCTACGGGCTGCGGCACTGGCGGATCCGGCGGGTCTGGCGGCTCAGGCTCCGGCGGTTCGGGGTCCTCCGGCGGCACGGGCAGCATTACGGGCACCGTTCAGGCCACGACGGGCGCGGCCGCGGGCGCCGTCTCGAGCAGTGGCGCCAACGTGGGCTCGACCGTGACGACCGTCACGGGAACACTGGCCAACCAGGTGGCCACGATCAACTCCACGCTCGGCGGCACGGTCAGCAGCGCCGGTCAGCAGCTCGGCGACACGCTGAACAACGCCACCAACGCCGCCGCCGGCACGCTGAACACCGCCGGCAAGGCGCTCGGCGGCCTGCTCGGCGGCTCGAGCGGCCACTAGCTCCTACGCCAGCGCGCGCTCGATGAAGCGAAGGCTCACGGCCTGCAGCTCCGCGTCGTGCTGGATCGAGCGGTGATGGCCCCCCGGAAGCGTGATGAGACGGCTGCCGGGGGAGGCGAAATGCGCGGCTAGCTCGCGCGAGTGCTGGACCGGGACCTGCTCGTCGCCTTCGGCGTGGAGCAACAGCAGCGGCGCCTCCAGGTCAGCCACCGCCTGCGTCAGGTCGTGCTCGGCCAGCAGCGCATCGAGCGCCGGCACGTCGGCCTCGAATCCGAGCGCCCCGGCGCCCAGCGCGCGTCGCAGACCGCTGGCGCTGGCCGGGCAGATGGCCACCACGGCGCGCGCGTGGATCAGCGATGCGCAGACGATGGCCAGGTAGCCGCCCATGCTCGAGCCGCGCACGGCCAGCGGCAAATCCTGATCTCCCACTCGCTCGCGCAGCAACTGCGCCATCGCGGCCGTGTCGTCCAGCACGCGCCCGTCCATCGGCCCCGGGCTGGCGCCGTGGCCGCGCTGGTCGAACGCGATCGCGGCGAAGCCGGCGGCCAGCACGACGCGCGCATAGTCGTGGTGGCTCTCCTTGCACGAGCTGGCGCCGTGGAGGATGACGATGCCGCCGCGCAGCGGCCGCCCCGCTTCGGGTAGCCAAAGCGAGTACGCGATGCCGTCGCGGCTGGACATTTCCGCCGGCATGGCGTCGGTGACGGTTCGCATCCGGCCCACTCGCCGATCATGCCAGCCCCAGCTGCCTCATGGCATGATCGCGAGCGATGTCGGTCGCCGCTTCGCAGCTTTCCCACGTGTACCCCTCGGGCACTCGCGTCAACGAGCGTGGGCACCTCGAGGTGGGCGGGTGCGACGTGATCGAGCTGGCGCGCCGGTTCGGGACGCCGGCCTACGTGGTGGCCGAGGACGATCTGCGCCGGCGAGCGCGGATGTTCGTCGACGAGCTCGCCCGGCGGCACCGTGACTACGACGTGCTGTTCGCCTCCAAGGCGTTCCCGTGCACGGCGGTTTATCGGGTGTTGGCCCAGGAGGGACTGGCCTGCGACGTCGCCTCAGGCGGTGAGCTCGCGCTGGCGTTGCGCGGGGGATTCGATCCGGCCCGCATCTATTTCCACGGCAACGCCAAGTCCGACGTGGAGCTGGAAGAGGCACTCGCGGCCGGCGTCGGTCATGTCGTGCTCGATTCGTTCGATGACTTCGTCCGGCTCGAGCGCATCGCCGCTGCCGGCGAGCGGCGCCAGGAAGTCCTGATCCGCGTCAATCCGGATGTGGCCGGCGACACCCATCACGCGATCTCGACCGGCCAGGCCAACTCGAAGTTCGGCTTCTCGTTGCCAGACGCGCGGGAGGCGATCGCGCGGATGGCAAGCGTCCCACACCTCAAGCTCGTCGGCCTGCACTTCCACATCGGCTCCCAGCTGCTTCAGCTGGAACCATTCACGGCTGCCGTGCGGGCGATCGCCGGCTTGGGCGACTTCCCCGTCTACAACCTCGGCGGCGGGCTCGGCGTTGCGTACACGGCGGCGCAACAGCCGCCGGCCGTCGCGGACTACATCGAAGCCGTGGTCGGGGCGCTGCACGAGGAGCTGGGGGAGGACAAGCGGCTGCTGCTCGAGCCCGGCCGGGCGCTCGTGGCGAACTCCACCGTGACGCTCTACACCGTGCAGACGGTCAAGCGCAACGTCTCGACCTGGGTCGCTGTGGACGGTGGCATGTCAGACAATCTGCGCCCGATGCTCTACGGCGCCGAGTACGAAGCGATCCTCGCCGACCGACCGCTCGCGCCGGCCACCGAGCGCTGCCAGATTGCGGGCAAGCATTGCGAGTCGGGCGACGTGCTGATTCGCGACACGGCCTTGCCCGACCCCGCTGTTGGCGACGTGCTCGTCACCCCCGCCACCGGCGCCTACGGCTACTCGCTGGCCAACAACTACAACGGCGTGCCGCGGCCGCCGGTGATCTTCTGCCGCGATGGCGCTGCGCGCGAGGTCGTCAGGCGCGAGCGTTACGAGGATCTGATGGCGCGGGATATCGGGCCGGAGCCCGAGAGACCGTGACCGACGGGTTCCGCGTCGGGCTGCTTGGCCGCGGCACGGTCGGCGGCGCGTTCGCGTCGCTGCTGCCGGCCCGCGCTGAGAGGATCGAGCTGATCACCGGTCTGCGCCCGTCGATCTCAGGGATCCTCACGCGCTCGACCGGGTCGTTCGACGAGATCCTTGAGCGCTCGGATCTGATCGTCGAGCTGATCGGCGGGATCGACCCGGCCCGCGACTATGTGCTTCGTGCCATGCGGGCCGGCCGCCACGTGGTGACCGCCAACAAGCAGCTGCTCTCACAGCACGGTGAGGAGCTGTGGGAGACCGCGCGCGTCAACGGCGTCCAGCTGCGCTTCGAGGGGGCGGTGGCGGGCGTCGTGCCGGTCATCCGGGTCCTGCAGGAGTCGCTGTCCGGCGCGACGATCGACAAGGTCCACGGCATCGTCAACGGCACGACCAATTTCATCCTCACCGAGATGGCCCGCACCGGGATGACGTTCGGTGAGGCGCTGGCCGAGGCGCAACGGCTCGGCTATGCCGAGGCCGACCCATCCGAGGACGTCGACGGCCGCGATGCCGCCGCGAAGATGGCGATCCTCGCCCGACTGGCCTTCGACACGCCGGTCCATCTTGGTCAGGTGCGCTACGAGGGCATCGAGCACATTCAGCCTGACGACCTGGAGTACGCGCGCGATCTCGGCCTCGGACTGAAGCTGATCGGCACCGCGGAGCGGATCGACGGCGGCTTGTCCGTGCGCGTGCACCCCGCGTTCCTGTACCCCGGGCATCCGCTCGCATCGGTCAACGGGCCGTTCAACGCCGTGACGGTCGAGTCCCCGCAGATCACCGAGATCACCATGTCCGGGCCCGGAGCGGGCGGGCCGCAGACGGCGAGCGCCGTGCTCGGCGACGTCGTCAGCGCGATGATCCCGCCGGCCTCGACGCCGCCGACCATGCAGGTGCTCGAGATCGTTCAGGACGTCGTCTCGTCGTTCTACCTGCACCTGGAAGTGGCCGACCAGCCGGGCGTGCTGGCTCGCGTGGCCCAGGTCCTGGCCGAGCACGAGGTCTCGGTCAAGTCCGTCGTGCAGAAGGGGCTGGCCGATCAGGCCCGGCTGGTGATGGTGCTGCATCCCGTGCTCGAGTCGCGCTTCACCGCCGCGATGGCCGAGATCGCGGAGCTCGCCGTGCTGCGAACGCCGCCGCGGGCGATCCGGGTCCTGGAGGAAGAGTTCGGATAGGGTGCCGCCCCTGATGAGGGCGGTGCAGATCGTGAATCTCGAAGGGCCGGACCAAGCGCTCGAGCTCGTCGAGCTGCCCGATCCCGAGCCCTCGCACATGCTCACTCCGGGCTCCGGCGTGGTCGTAGACGTTCACGCCGCCGGCGTGTCCTTCCCCGAGGTGCTCCAGACGCGTGGTCAGTACCAGGTCAAGCCGCCGCTTCCGTTCGTGCCCGGCAGCGAGGTCGGCGGCATCGTGCGCTCGGCGCCCGACGACGCCTCGGTGCGCCCCGGCGACCGCGTGGCCGCGTTCTGCATGCTGGGCGCCTTCGCCTCGGTTGCGGTGGCGCCGACCTACTTCACGTTTCCGCTGCCCGACTCGTTCGACTTCGCGCAGGGAGCCGCGCTGGTCCTCAACTACCACACGGCCTGGTTCGCGCTCAAGCTGCGCGGTCGGCTGGCTTCCGGGGAGTGGGTGCTGGTGCACGGCGCGGCCGGCGGCGTCGGCACCGCCGCGCTCCAGGTCGCGCGCGGGCTCGGCGCGCGCACGATCGGCGTCGTCTCCAGCGATGAGAAGGAGCAGGTCGCGCGTGATGCCGGCGCGGAGTTCGTCGTGCGCTCCGACGGAGACTGGAAGGACGAGGCGAAGGACGTCTCGGAGGGCGGAGTCGATGTCGTTCTGGATCCGGTGGGCGGTGATCGCTTCACCGACAGCATCCGCTCGCTGCGGGAGGGCGGGCGCGTGATCGTCGTCGGGTTCACCGGAGGCTCGATCCCGGAGGTTCGAGTCAACCGGCTGCTGCTCGGCAACACCGAGGTGATCGGCGCCGGCTGGGGCGCCTACGTGATCTCGAAGCCGCAGGTCACCCAGGAGATCGGCGCCGGGCTGGCTCGGCTGATCGAGCAGGGGTTCGTCCGGCCGGTCGTGGGCGCGCGGTTCCCCCTTGAGCAGGCCTCCGAGGCGCTCAAGCTGATCGACGAGCGGGGCGCGGTCGGGAAGGTCGTCCTAGAGCTCTAGCCGGATCTCGGTGGCGTGGGCGTCTGGCGCCGCGAACGCGACCATCTTTTCGGCTTCGGCTGTGACTTCGCGTTTTTCGCGCGCCTTGAGGCGATCGAACGGCCGGATCACGAGCGTCGCGCGCCGCTTGCCGTCGCGCTCGATCCACCAGGTCGCGCTGAGCGTTCCGTCGATCAGCAGCGCGTTCACGTGCCGTCCGGCCTGCGTCGGATCCATCCACGGCGTCATGCCGTTCGGAACGATGTGCCGGCGGCTGGCGTGACTCAGGAGCACGTTGTCGAACTCGCCGAGGAAGCGCGGCGGCGCCGGCGTCTCGCCGTTAGGCCGGGGCGCATCCGGCAGGTCGAACAGCTCGCTGCCGTCCTCGTCACGGAACGTCAGGAGCTGCTCGCGCAGGCGGTCGAAGGCGACCTTGCAGCGCGTCAGGCCCGACCACTTCTGAAAGTCCATCACGCCGGCCGGGCCGAAGGCGCGCAGGTAGCGGACGACGACCGCGTCGAGCTCCGCGCTTCCGTCGGCCGGGCGACGCGCCCACTGCTCTAGCGTGACGTACTTGGCCTGGCCGGCGGCGCCCCACACGCCACGCGGCGGCACCTGCACCAGCGGCACGTGGACGCCGGCGAGATACATGACGGCCTCGATGTCATCGCCGATCCCGCTGTCGAACAGGCGCGTCGCGATCTCGCGCCCGGTCAGCGCCTGGGCCTCATCGGGCAGCATCTCGCGCACGGTTCGCACGAGAGTTTC
>JBJMLD010000160.1:0-2519 GCA_045805545.1 Solirubrobacteraceae bacterium
GCTGATCGCCACCGCCTTGGACGTGCGCGACGTCAACCTGATGGAACTCGCCGCCGCTCTGCCGCGCGCCGCCGAGCGGTTGGACATGCGCTACCAGTGGATCAGCCGGCTGCTCGGCAACCCGCTCATCGACACCGACGCCGTGATGGCGCCCTTTGCGCGTGAGGTGCTGGCGCGCGCCGGCGCCCAGGCCTGCACGCCGGTGCTGATCATCGACCAGAGCCAGGTCAACGCCACACACCAGATGGTCATGGTGTCCCTGCGCGTGGGCGGGCGGGCGCTGCCCCTAGCCTGGCGCGTGAAGAAGACCCAAGGGCGCTATCGGGTTTGCCGAGCAGCGCGCGGCGCTCCAGGCGGTCGCTCGTCTTCTGCCCGCGGGGGTGCGTCCCAGGTTGATGGGGGACCGGTTTTACGGCTCGCCCGCGTTGATCGCGTGGTGCCGGGAGCAGGACTGGGGCTGGCGGCTGCGGCTCAAGCAGGACCTGCTCGTGTTCGAGGCGGGTGGCGAGACCACGCTGGCGGAGTGCTTCGCGCGCGGCGAGCATCTGTTGCGGGAGATCGAGCTGACCGAGCAGCGTGTCCGCACCAACGTCTCCATGGTGCATGAGGCCGGGCATCCTGAACCCTGGATCATTGCCCTGTCGCAGACGCCGTCGGTCCACACGGCCTTCGATTACGGCTTGCGCTGGGGCATTGAGGCCATGTTCTCGGACTTCAAGACCCGCGGGTTCAACCTGGAAGACAGCCAGATCACGCGCACCGACCGGCTGGACCGGCTCGTTCTGGTGCTGGCGCTGGCCCTTCATTGGGCGGTGTCGACCGGAATGTGGGATGCCGTCGCGAACCGAACCCCGGCCGAAAAAAGGCTGCGGGGACGCATCGCAAGAATGTTGCACGCAGCCTGATGTCGTTCTTCACGCGGGGCCTGCGCCGCCTGCGCCTCTGCCTTCAGCGCCTCATCGCCCCACCACCTCTCTGGGCTACCTGGAAAAAGGACGGGTGGTGAGGTCCGACCGGACAGCGTCTGACCGCCGGCGCGAACCGCGCCGCACCGGAGTCGGAGCGCCCTCGACGGCGCGCCACGCCGAGCGCGGACCCGGATCGGTCATCACGCTAAGGTCCGAAAATCATCTCCGGCCGGGTTTCCCACAACGAAAAACCGCTGCTTGAGCGCTTGAGCGGATTGACAACCTCCCGTTAACGACGTTGCTGGTAGGACCGTCAACGCCGTAACCCCAACGGCGCGTTCGGGATGTGGAGACGACGATGCCCAAAGCCGGAGAGAGCAGCAAAGCAGCGGACAAAGGCACGGGGCGCAAGGCCAACCCGGCCCTGATGAAGCCGTTGCAGCCGTCGAAAGAACTGGCCGCGGTGGTCGGCTCAAGCCCGCTGCCCCGTCCCGAGGTGGTCAGCAAGGTGTGGGACTACATCAAGAAGAACAACCTGCAAAACCCGCAGAACAAGCGCGAGATCATGGCCGACGACAAGCTCGAAAAGGTGTTCGGCAAAAAGTCGGTCACGATGTTCGAGATGAACAAACATCTTGCGGCGCATCTGAAATAAGAACCGTCGCGCGACGGAGCCTGTCGGCTACGCCGGCCTGCCCTCGGCAGGAGGTGGGCCGGCGCGTCTGAACGCCGGAGCTGCCGGAACCCGCCTTGTCGTCCCGTGTTGCCTGAGAGCAGACAACGCATGCCGGGACGAGGCGAACATGAACACCGCACGAATCCGCAGCATCGGACTCGCCGTGGCGCTGATCGGCTCGACGCTCAGCGTTTCGGCTAAAGAGAAGCCTGGGCAAGCCTTCATCACTAAAGCCATTCAAGGCAATCTGGCCGAAACCGCGCTAGGTCAATTGGCCCAGCAAAAAGGCGCCAGCGATGAGGTCCGCAGCTTCGGGCAGCAACTCGTCGCCGATCACACCGCCGCCAACCAGCGGGCGACCGCGGTGGCGAGCCAGATGGGCGTGACGCCGCCGACCGAGCCCAGCAAGGCGCAAAAAGCCATGTACGACAGAATGGCGAAGCTGTCGGGCGCAGCCTTCGATCGTCAGTTCGTAAGGCACATGGTCGGCGACCATAGGAAGGACGTGGCGGAGTATCAAAAGGCGGCGAAAAAGCCGAACGATCCTGCGGCCGCCTACGCCAGCGAAACGCTTCCGACCTTGCAGCAGCACATGCAGACCGCGCAGGCGCTCGCCAAAAGCGGTCCGAAGAGCCGCTGACCCGCGGACCGGAGCCGGTCAGGCGCGGGCGCACTCGCGCTTGCCATGACCCCCTTTGGGCGGGAGCGCGGCGTGACACAGCGGATGATCCTGCTCCAGAAGCCAGGCGCATACGTCTCGCCACTCCGTCGTCAGCGTCCGCGCGCCCATGAACAAGGAGAGATGGCTGCACGGGGCCACCACCGAGCGGATTCGGTCGGGCGCTCCGCCGACGAGGCGGCGCAACGCCAACACTTGTCCGGGCGGAACCACCTCGTCGTCTCGTCCGGCTAAGCAGCACTTCGGTGATTGGCCA
>JBJMLD010000161.1:0-10684 GCA_045805545.1 Solirubrobacteraceae bacterium
CACACTATCCCTACACGACTCTCATCCGAACTCTGGCGGTGGCGGCTGGGCGGCGGGCGGTGGCGGTGGCGGTGGCGCCTGGGCGGCGGGTGCCGGCGGAGCGGCAGCCGGCGGGGCTGGCGCTGCGGGTGGCGCCTGGGGGACGGGCGGCTTTGGCGCGTGGAAGGTGGCGATCGTGCCGCCGAAGCGGATCTGGTCGCCGCCACGAAGCACCAGCCTGCTGGCGACTCGCTGCTCGTTGACGAATGTCCCGTTGCTCGACAGGCCGTCGTCGATGACTACCCAGCCCTCGGACCCGTGCTCGAAGCGTGCGTGTGTGCGCGACACCTGGTTGTCCCAATCGATCACGACGTCGGAGGTGGGCAGCCGGCCGACCGCCGCGGTGGTCTGGTCGGACTCGAACAGGAACACCTGCTGCCGGCCGTCCCGGTCGTGAAAAACCAGGAATGGCCGGCCCGAGCGCTCGGCGTCGGCAAACGCCATGGGCTGAGCGCTGGCATGCGGGTTCGCAGACACTGCGCGCATTATCTACGCGGGCGCCGGTGGCGTCGAGCGCCGAATCGCTGGCCAGCGTCGCAAGAGGGCGTTAGGCTTGCTCGCTGATGGCGGGCGAGCAACTGCGCGTGATCGAGGGCAATGAGCGCGGGACGGTCCTCGGTGTCGAGACGGAACTGCTGATTGGGCGGCTTGCGCCGGGCAACGAAGGCCGGCTGGGCGGGGATCCCGAGATCTCACGCCGGCATGCCCGAGTGTTCCGCGGTCCCGATCAGCAACTCCAGGTCGAGGACGTCGGGTCCGCGAACGGGACGTTCGTCAACGGGGAACGGATCACGGCGATGCGCCCGCTCGCCGTCGGCGATTCGATCCGGGTGGGGCGCACGACGCTGGAAGTGCTGGCCGGACCGGTTGCCGAGGTGCGGGAGGCGCCGCCGGCTGTGCCGCCCGAGGCCGCGCCGTCGCCTGCCGCGCCACCGGCTGCCGCACCACCGGCTGCCGCGCCACCGATCGAACCCCCCGCCGCACCGGACCGGCTCGTCGTCACAGAGGGGGCCGCGCGCGGCCGAAGCCTTGCCCTCGGGGCCGAGCTCGTTCTCGGGCGCGCGGTCGAGGGCGAAGGGCGCTTCGGCGACGATTCGCAGCTGTCGCGGCGCCACGCCCGAGTGGTCCGTGACCCCGCGGGCCAGGTCATCGTCGAGGATCTTGGGTCGGCCAACGGCACGTTCGTGAACGGCGAGCGGCTGACCGGGCCGCGGGTGCTGGGAGCGGGCGATCTCGTCCGTATCGGGACGACAACGCTCGCTCTTGCGGCAGCCGGCGCAGAGCCGGCAGCGCCCCGGCCAGCGCCCCCCGAGGCGGCGGTGCCACCGCCGGCGCCCCCTCGGCCGGCGGCCCCCCAACCGCCACCGGCAGCCGAACCGCCACCGGCCCCCCGCCAGCACCGACCCCCGCCGGCGCCGCCGCGCGTTCCCATCCCGCGCGTGCCCGAACCCGCGACCGTCCCGGACGTCCTACCCGCGGGCGCCACCTTCGCCGGCTGCCGGGTCGAGGAGCTGATCGGCCACGGAGACATGGGCGCCGTCTATCGCGCCGAGGAACTGGCGCTGCAGCGGCCGGTGGCGCTCAAGGTGATCTTGCCGGAGTACTCGAGCGACGATCGATTCCGCGAGCGCTTCCGGCGCGAGTCGCGGATCGCCGCCGCAATCGACCACCAGAACGTGATTCCGGTGTTCGACGCGGGCGATGAGAACGGGATCCTCTACATCATGATGCGGCTGGTCGAGGGCACCGACCTGCGGCAGGTGATCGCGCAGGACGGCGCGCTGCGGCCGCTGCGGGCGGCGCGGATCGTCCGTCAAGTCGGCGCTGCGCTCGACGCCGCCCACGCGCGCGGCATGCTGCATCGGGACGTCAAACCCTCGAACGTGTTGCTCGCCGGGCGCGATCATGTCTACCTGAGCGACTTCGGGTTGGCCAAGCCGGTCGACGCCGAAGGCCGGGGTCTCACCCGTCAAGGCACCGTGGTCGCACGCGCCGTGTACGTGGCGCCCGAGCAGGTCCTCGGCCAGCGCGTCGACGCGCGCGCTGACACCTACGCGCTCGGGTGTCTGCTGTTCGAGTCGCTGACCGGCGAGCCGCCGTTTGCGCGGTGGGGGGGTGGGCCCGAGATGCTCGCGCACGTGGACGCTCCGCCGCCGTCACCCCGCGAGCTCCGTCCCGACCTGCCGCCCGCCTTCGACGACGTCATCCGGCGCGCCATGGCCAAGGATCCGGCCGAGCGCTATCCCTCAGCCGGCGATCTCGGTCAGGCGGCGCTAGTGGCTGCCGGCGAGCTGCGGCGGGCCGGGCGCGAATCGATCGTGGCAGTTGGCCCGGCGGCCCCTTCGGCGTTGGTCGACGAGCCGGAGGTGGCCGACACGCCCGCGCTCCCAGAAGAGCCGGAGGGACGGGAGGTCTGGCGATGGGCGGTGGCCCTCGCCGGCCTGGTGGTGGTCGCGATCGGGATGATCGGCGCACTGCACGGGATCTCGACGCTCTGATGCGGGATCGAGCGCCGCGCTAGGGACCGGGTGGCGACGCGGCCTCGCCGGCGTAGTACCCCTTGACGAACGCTCCGTAGGTGTGGGCGGGATGGCCGTTGTAGTTGCTGATCAGGGAGTGGCAGTTGCCCCACGCGTCCCAGGTCCAGGCGGCGTAGCCGACGTCGTGCTGGTCGGCCCAGTGCATGAACGTCGAGATGTTCTTAGAGCCGCAGCTGGAGGCGTCGTACGTCTCGCCCGCCTCGCCGAAGATGAGCGGCACCTTGGCCGCCACGGGGGCCATCGTCTGGTCGAAGCAGGTCTTTGAGCTACAGGCGTTCTTGCCGTACACGTGGGCCTCGGCGACCAATCGGTGCAGCGGATCGCGCGGCTCGTAGGCCAGCCAGTGCGACATGTCGTTGGCGTAGTTGACGCCGGGGATGGCGATCGGGCCGCGGAAGCCGGCGGCGCGCATCACGTTCACCGCCTGTTGCATCCCTGCCGTGCGATACCGCCGTGCGGTGACGGGCTGGGTGGGCGGGCAGTTGGTGCCGCCGTGCAGCAGGCAGCTCGGCGTGACGAGCGGCTCGCCCCATGGCGCGAGCACGACGGCGGGATCGTTCTTGAACGCCCTGGCCATGCTCTTCCATGTCGCCGGCGAGTGATCGGCGTCCGGGGCGCGTGGTTGGTAGGTCGCCTTCAGATGGCCCGGCGCTCCCCAGATCAGCGACACCTCGGCGTAGATTCCGTGGCTGTGCAGGAGGTTCACGTAGTTGACGATCGCCTGGCGATAGCTGTGGCCGCTGTAGGCGGGCTTGATCCCGTTGATGCCGAGCCAGCAGTCCTCGTTGAGCAGGACGCGGACGAAGTTGAT
The DNA here is from genome assembly GCA_045805545.1 of Solirubrobacteraceae bacterium. Lineage (GTDB taxonomy): Bacteria > Actinomycetota > Thermoleophilia > Solirubrobacterales > Solirubrobacteraceae > Palsa-465. Next base: position 3,391 of record JBJMLD010000161.1, read on the forward strand.
GTGCCAGCTAGCGATCGCGGCCACCGAGGCGTCGTCGCTGGGCCCGTCGAAAATCCCGAAGCCCTGCACGCACCCGTATTCGCTCCCGGCGCGGTTGACGCCCCGCAGGTTCACCTGGGTGGCCTTGTCGTCGGTCAGGTAGCGCCCGGACACGTGCAGGCCGGACGGCGGGCTCTCGCCGGCGGCTGCACCGGCGAGGCATCCCCAGAAGCAACAAAGCACCGTCCCGACCGTCGTCAGTGGCCGGGCGAATCGCATCATGCGGTTCATCCCAGAGGGATTATCGGCTGCCGAGCAGGCAGAGTCGAGCGGTGAGCGCCCGCCGACGCCGGCGTCGCAGTTTCAGTGACCGGCCACGCTCGAGACGTAGCTGGCCACGGCGGCGATCTGCGCGCTGCTCAGCTTGCTCGTGAAGGATGGCATCCCGCCGCCTCCGGAGCTGACGATTGCGCGAACTTGGTCGGCGCTCGGCTGGAGCTGGTCGAGGTTCGGCCCGACAGTGCCGCTGGCGCCCGCCGCCTTCAACGTGTGACAGTTGGCGCAGCCGGCGCTGGAGAACACGGCCGCGCCGGCGGCGGACGAGGAGGAGGAGCTGGAGCTCGACGACGACCCCGAGCCAGAGCTGCTGCCGCCCTTGGACCCCGACCCGGAGGTGATCGTGTAGTTGGACTTGCTCGTCTTGGCCCCGATGAGGCTCGGCCCGGCGAACAGCAGCACGACGACGAGCAGCGCGGCCGCCCAACTCACCCATGCCAGGACACGATCTAGCCAGCGCATGGTCAGGGCGAGGGGAAGCCGAGCTTGTCGATGTACCAGAGGCCGGCGCTGAGCCAGATGTACACGAGGATCACGAACACCAGGCCGCCGGCGATTGGCAGGGCGACCGAAGGCAGGCCGCGCGAGCGCACGATCAGAACCTTGACCGCGAAAGCGCCATAGAACAGGCAGCCGAAGATCGAGTGCATCAGGACGCGCGTACTCGTGTGCTGCCATCCGAGCTGATACAGGCAGTGGTAGGCGACCGGCAGGCTGACCAGGAACGCGATCCGGCCGGAGATCCGGTGCACGTTTCCGAGGCCGGCGGGCGCCGGTCCGAGCGGCAGCTTTCCGTACATCCACAGCGCCGTGATCAGCTGGATGACCGCGAACAGGAGCGCGAGCGTGGTCAGCCATACCTTCATCGTGATCGTGTTCGTGAACCCGAGCGTGATCGCGAGATCGGACGACGGCGTGTGGGCGTTGGCGTAGATCCCCAGGGTCAGCGACACCGCGGCGCCGACCAGCCCAATGAGCAGCAGCCGCCGCAGCGCGGGATCGCGCTGGGGGACTGCCATCGAACCGCCCTCTGATACGCCCATTTACCCTCGTGCCCTAGCTTGCGGCGCGATCCTATCCCGGAGCGTGGACGAACGCTAGGGCGCGGGGCACGGCGGCCGCTGGGCGAGCGGGTCGGCCTAATCGCACATCTTTCGCGTTCACGCGATCAATTTGTGCGTCCAGGCCGATATAGCGTGCACAGGCGCACATCTTTCCGGCCCCGGTCGGAAGTATGTGCACTTAGGCCGATCGGGACTGGCTGGCCAGCCAGCCAGGGAGCGGGAGGGCGGGGGCGGGGGGCTGGGACGCCGGCTCACGTGTGTAATCGTTCTCGCGACGTCCCACCAAGCCCTGGAGAGAGAACGATGAGCTATGCGAAGGACCTGCTGGATCTCGGAGCCACGCCGCTTGGCCTCGAGGCCGGGGCGGTGGCGGATGCGATAGTCGCGGCGGCCAACTGCGAGCAGGCCTGTACCGGATGCGCCGATTTGTGCCTGGCCGAGGATGACGTGGCCGCGATGGCGAGATGCGTGGCGCTCTGCACGAGCTGCGCTGACATGTGCGGGACTGCCTTACGCACGCTGTCGCGACCGGTGCAGGCCGATCACGCGGTCGTGCATCACGTCCTCCGGGCCTGTGTCAGGGCGTGCCGGCTGTCCGCCGAGGAATGCGCCAAGCATGCTCAGCATCATCGTCACTGCGCGATCTGCGAGCAGGCCTGCCGGGCGTGTGAACGCGCGTGCGGCGATCTGCTCGAGGCCGAGGCGTTCGAGGCGCTCGAGAAGCTGGCTGGCGGATAACCGACGTATCACCTGTCGGCCCGCCCCTCTGGTCCAGACGCACGCGGTGCGCGACCGTGTGCAGCATGAAAGGACTAACGCTATTTCGCAGCAGCAAGAAGGACGCGTCGAGCGCTCGAGCAGCGTCGGCGCCGGCGCCGGCGGAGGTGCGCGGACGCGCCGCCGAGATCATCGATCCCAGCCCGTTCGGCTGGCAGGTCATGTGGGAGGCGCTCAAGACCGAGGCGCCGGACGATGAGCAGGAGACGTTGACGCAGGAGCTCGGACTCGATCAGGAGAAGGAAATTAGCTCGGCGTACGGTGGCTCCAACTGGGCCACTGAGTTCAGCGGCACGCGCCACGGCAGGCATGTCGCGCTGCGCATGGGAGTGATCCCGAAGATCACAGGCAAGGGGTACAACGAGGTGGAGCTCGATGCCGTCCTGCCCCCGTTCCGCCTCGGTTCCGTGGACGGCCGGCCCGCCGTCGAGGATGGCGGCAGCCCCGAGCTCGTGGGGCTCCTAGCCGGGCTGGCGTCGGCGCCGGACGTGTGGCGAAAGCTGGAGGTGGAGGGCGGCCCGCAGGGCATCGTCGCCCGCCGGCCGGTGACCGCGCATCCGCAGGGGTACCTGTACGACCTATGGCTGATCGAGCGGATCGCCGATCGGCTCGCCGGCTAGCAGGTTCAAGGCGTCGTTGACCGGGGCGAGGAAGAGCTCGTACTCGACGAAGTGCTCGACGTCGTGCTCGAGCTGGTCGGCGTCGACGTGCTCGTGGTGCTCGACGAGCTGGTCGGCGTGCTGGATGAGGACGAGCTCGAGGACGATGTCGGGGTGCTCGTGGACGTGTGCCGGCTCGACGTCGCCGAGCTCGCCGACGACTTGGTCGTGGGACTCGGTCCGCCCGACCCCGATGACGCGGCCAGGGCGATGACGAGGCCGACGACAAGCGCGGCGGCCACGGCGAGGACGACGGGCACGATCGAAGAGCCGCCGCGACGCTCCTCGGAATCACTCGCCCAGTCCGGGTCAGGACCGACCGGTGGTGCCGGAGCCGGCGCAACCGGGGGCACGGCGGCGATAGTTGCCGCCGTCGGCTGATCGCGCAGCAACGCCCGTAGGGCGGCGGCGGTCTCGACCCCGCTCTGCGGGCGGGCGGCCGGGTCCTTGGCGAGCATCCGCAGGACCAGCGCGTCGAGCCCGGCCGGCACGGAGGTGTTCAGCTCGCTGGGTGGGGCGGGCGGCAGATTGACGTGCTGGTTGATGATCGCCGCCGCGACATCGCCGCGGAACGGCGGCCGGTCGGTGAGCATCTCGTAGAGCACGCAGCCGAGCGAGTAGATGTCCGAGCGGGCGTCGGCCGTCCGGCCCAGGCTCATCTCGGGCGGCATGTAGGGCGCTGAGCCCAGCAGCGAGGCGGTCTGCGTCAGCGCGGCGTCGGCGGCGAGGCGCGCGATCCCGAAGTCGAGCACCTTGCACTGTCCCGAGGGCTCGACCATCACGTTGCCCGGCTTGATGTCGCGGTGGATGATGCCGGCGGCGTGCGCCACCCCGAGCGCATCCGCCACCTGGGCCGCGATCCCCACCGCTTGAGCCACCGGCAGCCCCCCGCGCGCGTTCAGGAGCTGGGCCAAGCTCTGGCCCGGCACGCACTCCATGACGATGTAGCGCACCGTGCCGTCGCGACCGGTGTCGAACACGGCCACGATGTTCGGGTGGTTCAGCCGAGCCGCCGCGCGCGCTTCACGCTCGAAGCGCTCGACGAGCAGCGGGTCATCCGCGTATTCGGCCGGGAGGACCTTGACCGCCACGATCCGCTCGAGCAGCTGGTCGCGGGCGCGGTAAACCGCACCCATCCCGCCGCGTCCGAGGACGTCGAGTAGCTCGTAGCGCCCGGCGATTGTCTGCATCGGCGGCGCCATCCTTCCACTCTTTCCCCGCGCGCCGCGTTCCCATGCCCGGGCTTGTGAGGGTGGTCAGGCTGCGCCGGCGTTCGAGGTCGAGGTGGCGGTGGGGCCGCCCAGGCCCTTCAGCCAGCTGTAGAACTCCTGCACCATCTGGGCAGGATTGGAGACGACCTGGGCCAGCGGCTGGCCGGGCGAGGCCGGGTTGGCGCGTCCGATCTCGAAGTTGCCGACGATTCCGTTGTACGGATTCGCCCGCGGCGTGGCGATCTGCTGGCCGGCCGTGACGGTCTGGCCGACCTGCACGGTCGGTGTCAGGCCCTCGGCGGCGTAGTAGACCGTATTCGGATCCTGAGCCGACTGGATCGCGACGTAGCCGCCGCCCTTCCAGCCGGAATCGTTGGCCTGGCTGAACACGACTTTGCCGTTGAACGGGGAGACGAACGTCTGCGAGGTGCCGTCCATCCCTTGGTCGAGCCGGCCGCCGGTGGCGCCCGGGATCGGGTTCGTCGTCGGGCCGAGCTTCGGGTCGTTAACGGTGGCGCCTGGGGCCGCGGTACCAGCGGCGCTGGCGCTGGCCAGCTGGGTGGCGAAGCTCTGAGAGCCCGCGGCACCCGGGACCGCAGCAGTGTTCGCCGTGGCCGTCGTGGAGGCGGCAGCCTGCTGCTGACCGACTGCGCTGGCCGGATTCAACAGCGCCTGTTGCATCGCCATGATCTCGCTGACCCGGGCGACTGCCGTATCGATGCTCATTCTTATGTGGGATCGGCCTCGCCTGGCAGGACTTAAGGCGCCCCGGAACCCGCGAAACCTACGGAAGCTTTCCGACACAACGGGTGCTGTAGCCGCCGCCAGGCCGGTTCAGGAAGCCGACGAGGACCTGCGCGCCGCACTGCGACCACGTCACGACGCCGTGACCGAGACCCGGGAACCGAATGATTCGCGCCCGGGGGAGAGTTGCCGCTGCGATCTTGGCCCAGGCGAGAGACGTGACGGCGTCAAACGTGCCGGACATTTCCAGCACGGGTATGCGGCTGCGAGCCGGCGCACGCGCGCCCGCAGGCGCGCGCCTCACGCGCCAGGCTCGGCAGTCGGCGAACAGGTGGGCGATCTGGGGCGTCAGCGCCAGGACCTGCACCGGGAACGCCGGTAAGGCCCTGCGCGCCGCCGCCAGCGCCTTGGCCGGTGTCGTGAAGGCCGCGTTCTCGCTGCAGAACACGGTGAAGGCGAGTCCATCACCTGCCAGCCCGACCACCGGAGAGGCTGTAGCGAGTAAGCGCTGCGCGGCCTGTGCCGCGTCGCCCGAGGCCAGCTCGTGCACGTAGGCGGGCATCGGCAAGATGCTGCCCGGCGTCAGGCTCAAGACGACGAGCAGGTTGGCGAACTGAAAGCCGTCGAACACGACCTTGGTCGGGAGGTGGCTGGCCGGGTCGAGGACCCGCACCGTCACCGGTCGGCGGGTCAGACGATTGACCGCGGTGAGGAGGTCTTGAGCCAAGTGGGGGTAGGCGGCCTCGCAGGCGGGCCGGGCGTCGCAGGCGCGGAAGACCGCGCTGAACCCCGCCGCCGCGTTGGACCAGAACGCGGTGGTCAAGTTGACCTGCGGCGGGACGACCGAATCGAGCGCCTCGGTGCGGATCCCGCTGGGGTAATCGCGGAGCAGCTGCAACGCCAAATCCGTGCCGTATGACACGCCATACACGTTCCACGTCTTGATGCCGAGCGCGAGTCGCAGGTCGGCCATGTCGGCCGCGTTCTCCGGCGTATTGAAGCTTCCGAGGTCATAGCCGCGGGAGGTCCAGGTCCTGCGGCACGCGGCGACCGAGGCAACCGCCTGACGCCGGGCCGTCGGACTGGTCGGGGCCAGAGCGAAGGACCGGTTGAGGAAGGTGTCGTAGGTGGGGCAGCCGAGTCGTGGGAGCGCCTTCAGCGTGCCGCGCTGATCAACGAAGATCACGTCGCGATCGGCGTTGATTCCCTGAGCCACGATCGTGTTGGCCACGCCTAGGCCCGAGCCGCCCGGCCCGCCCTCCAGCCACAGCAGCGGATCGAGCTTGGGATGGCGTGAGGCGGCCGGGGCGATAGCCACGGCGACCTGGATCGTGCGACCGTTCAAGCGATGACGGTTCTCGGGCACCGTCAGATAGCCGCAGCGGAACTCAGGGCCGAGCGCGAGCGGGATCCCCGGAATCAGCGGGTTGGGGCAGGGCACCGAGCGGTACGAGGCGTCATGACCGACGCCGGGAAGCCGCGCGTTGCTCGCAGCGGCTCGGGCCGGGGCTGGGGACAGCGCCGCGGCGATGAGAACGGCGGCCGGCACGAGCGCGCCGACGATCAACGCCAAACGCGCTCGCAGCGCGCCGACTACATGAATCACTTCTCGTCGACGCCGCCGTGCAAGGCCTGCGCCACCGTTCGCATCAGGAGGATGGCCGATCCGGTCGCTCCAGACAGGCCGAGCGTCCAGAGAGCGTCACGGAGGACTTTGTCCGACGCGAGCGAGCCCGCCACGAGCACGATGCCCGAGGCCAGCGCACCGCAACCGCTGGCCACGGCGACGAGCCCCCGGTTCAGCCAGATGTCGACGACGCGCCGGTCCGAGCCCGCGTATCGCTCGGTCCTCACGACAAGCCGGCCGGAGCGCAGCTGGCTGGCGAGAGTCTCGACGTGCTCGGGCAGCGTGCGCAGGGCGGGGAGCGCCCGCACGAGCTCGCGTTGGAGGACCTGCTCGGGGCTGCCGAGCTCGACCAACTCGTCGCCCGCCACCAGCTGCTCGGCCTCGGTGGCTAGCTCGAAGCTCGGCTCGAGCGTCTTCAGCGTGCCCTCGAGCGTGAGCAGCGTGCGCGAGAGCAGCAGCATCGACGCCGGAGGACGCAAACCGTGGTTCTCCATCACGCCCAGGACCGCACCCATCGTCTCCGGCCCGAACCCGGCCGTACTGAACTCGCCCATGACGATGGCGAGGTCGCGCTCCAGGTTGCGCAGGTCGAGCTGGTCGTCGCCGACCAGGTGGCGGATCGCGCGGGCGATCATCGAGGGCTCTTTGAGCTTGAAGCCGATCGCGAAGCCCTGGAGCGCCTCGAGCGTGACCGGGTCGATGCGACCGACTGCGCCGAAGTCGAGCAGCCACAGAGTGCCCTCCGCGTCGATCATCACGTTGCCGGGGTGCGGATCTGCGTGGTAGTAGCCGTCGCGCAGGATCTGGCCAAGGAAGGAAGCGAGTAAGTGCCGAGCCAGCTCGGTCCGAGACACTGGGACCGCGTCCACGGCGGCGTGGTCGGAGACCGAGCGGCCC
>JBJMLD010000162.1:0-10427 GCA_045805545.1 Solirubrobacteraceae bacterium
CGCCTGATTGAGCGTTCCCGCCACCAAGTGCAACCCCATGCCCACGCCGACCGTGGCCAGCCCCAGGCGGCCGTAGTGGAAGCCCTTGTCGCCGAGCAGCGCGGTCATCACGGGCGGCCCGACGGCCAGCAGTCCCACGGCCACTACCCCGGCGAAGCCCGCGATGGCCAGCACCGTGGTCCGGATCGCCCGGTGGAACGCCGCCGGGTCCTCCCGAGCCTCGAGCCCGGTCAGGTGGGGGAGGATCGAGGTCTGGATGGCCTGGAAGAGCTGGAGCGGGGCGCGCACGATCAACAGCACGTTGAACACGAACCCGGCGAGCGCCACGCCCGAGGTGTGGTTGACGATCAGCACCGCTGCGTTCATCAGCGTCTGCTCGGCCAGCATGATCCCGACGACCGCGACCGCGAATCCGCCGCCGTGCTTCAAAGAGGAGTCGGCCGAGGCTTCCTCGACCGCGGCATGAGCCGGCCCCTCACGCGCGGCGTCGGCCACCGGCATACCCCGCGGTCCCGGATGCTTGACGCGCGAGAACGCGAACGGGATCACGGCCAGCGAGACGAACGGGGCGACCGCCATGCCCAAGGCGACCCAGACCTGGCCCGAGAAGAGCCCGATCGCCGCCCCCAACGCGAACAGGAACCGCGAGGTGGACTCCAGAAACACCAGCCCGCCGTACAGCGCGAAGCGCTGGTGACCGGCCAGCCACCCCCGCGCGAAGTAGCTTGCGGCGTAGGCGAGAACCCCGATCACGAGGATCCAGTACAGGCCGGCCGAACCGCCGAACAGGTTGTTCTCGATCTGCGGGCGCAGCGCAAGCGCCACGATCAGGAAGAGCAGCGCAAAGCCGGCCTGGATCAGCGCGGGCACGCGCAACGGGTGCCCATGCAGTCCACGCGCCCGGCGGTCGGCGATCATCCGCGACAGGAGCTGCTCGACCGGCCGGTAGATCACCGACAGGATCACGAACATGACCGCCCAGCAGAGCGATACGCGGCCGTAGGCCCTCTGGTCCAGATCGTGACTGGCCGTGGCCAGGTAGGCGAACGTGAAGATCCCCGTCGAGGCGATCCCGATCGACAGGACGCGCGCCCCCGACGCGTAGGCCTTGTTGGCGCCTTCGACCGCCGACCCGGCGCCGTTGCGGGCGGCGGCCGGCGCGTCTGGCTCGGATGAGACCGTGGCGCCCATGCCGCCGGTCCTACCCGTCATCCGCGACCCTCGACGCGCACGAGCACCATCGTCCACGGAAACGGAGACCGCACCTCAAGAGTTTCGCCGTAGGCCGACAGCATGCGCACGAAGCCGCGCCGAGTCCAGTGGTTGAGGTGGCCGGGGGTGTTGCCGAGATCGCGGATGTAGGCACCGCGGGCCATGTTCAGCGCGCGCCACAGAGGCTCGTGCGGGACCGAGACGAGCAGGTGCGAGCGCGCCACCCGGGCCATCTCGGCCACAGTGCGCTCGGGGTCGGGCACGTGCTCCAGCACTTCGATCGCGGCAGCGAGCTCGAACTCGTCATCGGAGAACGGCAGCGCAAAGCTCGTCGGCGAGCCGGAAATCGTCCGGAACTCGAGATTCGGACGGGCGCGGGCCGCCCATTCCGCGGACAGCTTCGGATCCTCCAGATCGAGCCCGACCACCCGGCCCGAGTGCAGCCGCTGGGCCCAGCGCTCGGTGAGGACGCCCTCGCCGCAACCGACGTCGAGGATCGAAGCGGGCGCGGCCTGAGTGAACAGCTCATCCAGCGTGCGTTCGAAGCGCGCCATCAGGCGGCGCACGACCGGATTCGTCGAGCCGTATTTGTCGAACGTGTTGCCGGTGGGGACCGCCTCGGTGCTCGACGTCATACCTCGAGCGCCTCGCGGTCGACCTGGTCGGGGTCGGCAGCCGGCTTGGTGCCCGGGGCGGGCTTCGGGGTCCCGCCGGGCTCGTAGTGCGACGGCTCGACCCCGAGCTGGAGCTCGATCCGGCGGACGCGCTCGAGCGTTCGCTGCGACAGCGTCCGCTGGGCCGCCAGCAGGTCACCGAGCACGCCGAGAGAGCCGAGCAGCATTGCGGCGTTGAACAGGACGGCACCGGCGATCAGCGACTGCACGTGTCCGCGGCCGTGCCCCTCGATGAAGTACACGACGAAGCGGATGAACACGGCGAACGCCGCCAGCCCCATCACGGCGGCGCCGGCCCAGAACACTTTGAGCGGCTCGTACTGGGAATAGATGCGGAAGATCGATAGGGCGTTGCGGCGCACGTAGGCCCGGACCGAGGGGAACAGCCGCGACTCGCGCGTCTTAGGGTTCGTGCGGATCGGCACATGGTCGATCGCGACCAGCAGCTTTCCGGCCTGGATGATCGTCTCGAGCGTGTAGGTGAACTTTGAGACGACCTGCATCTGCAACGCGGCCTCGCGGTTGTAGGCGCGGAAGCCAGACGTCGTGTCGGGCACTTGCGTCGAGGACGCCTGGCGGACGACCCACGAGCCGAGGCGCTGAAGCAGCTTCTTCGAGCGCGAGAAGTGCTCGATCGTGTGCACCTGACGGTCGCCCACGACCATGTCCGCCTCACCGCGCAGAATCGGGGCCACGAGCTTTGGCACGTCCCCGCCCTCATACTGGTTGTCCGCGTCGGTGTTGACGATGACGTCCGCGCCGAGCTTCAAACCGGCGTCCAGCCCGGCCTGGAAAGCGGCGGCCAGGCCCTTGTTGTTGGTCAACCGGACCACGTGGTCGACGCCGTGCTCACGGGCGACCTCGACCGTCCGATCGGTCGAGCCGTCGTCGATGATCAGCCACTCGACGGTCTCGAAACCATCCACCGCGTGGGGCAGGTGGCGGAGCGTCTCTGGCAGCTGCTGCTCCTCGTTGAAGCAGGGAATCTGGATGATCAGCTTCATGGTTCGGCGCAAGCGTAAGGGGCCGGGGGCTAGCGCGGTCAAACACACGGTAGCGGGATACTCGTAGGGAAACATGGATACGGCCACCGTCACCAGGCGCGGACCGGCGCCCGCTCTGACCGATCGCACCACCCCCTCAGCGCGGGATCGCCGCCGGCTCCAGGCGCCCATCACGACGTCCAGGCGCAACATCCACCGGCCGTTGCTCGTGCTGCTCTTGGTCTCGACGTTCCTGCTGCGGCTGTGGGGGATCAAGCAGGGTCTGCCGTACAGCTACAACGTCGATGAGGCGACGCATTTCGTCCCGCGGGCGATCGCGTTCTTCGGTCACGATCTGAACCCGCGCTATTTCCTGAACCCGCCGGCCTATTCCTACCTGCTGCACATCGTCTTCGAGGTGTGGTTCGGCTCGGGCGACGCGGTGCAGCGCGCCTACGTAACGGATCCGAGCTCCGTGTACGTGGTGGCGCGAGTGGTCGCAGCTGTCCTCGGGACGCTCGCCGTGTGGCTGACCTACCTGGCCGGCTCGCGCTTCTTCAACCGCAACATCGGGCTGCTGGCCGCGGCGATCTTCGGGCTCGCGTTCCTGCCGATCTTCTACAGCCACCTGGCGCTGAACGACACGCCGACGCTGGCCCCCGTCGCGCTGTCGCTGTACGGCGCGGCTGGTGTGATCCGTCGCGGACGCCGGCGCGACTACGTGATCGCCGGCATCGGTGTTGGCCTGGCCGCCGCGACCAAGTACACCGGTGGTGTGACGCTGCTGTGCCTCGGTGCCGCGTTCATATGCGATGCCGCCGGCGGAGCGGCCTGGGTGGCGGCGCGTCGGCTCGGGCTGGCGCTCGTCCTGGCGCTCATCGCGTTCGTCATCGCCAACCCGTACGCCGTGCTCGACTTCGCCTCGTTCCGCTCCGGCCTCTCCTCGCAGGCCTCGCTGGCCGCGGGCCAGGACCCGGTCAAGCTCGGGACCACTCCCGGCGGCGGCGTGGGCTATTACCTGTGGACGTTCACGTGGGGTCTCGGCTGGGGGCCGGCGCTGGGGGCGATCGCCGGCGCGGTGATGCTGCTCGTCCGCCGCCGGCTGGCCATGGCGCTCGTGCTGCTGCCGGCCCCGATCGCGTTCATCATCTTCATGGGCAACCAGCAGCGCTTCTTCGGGCGCTGGCTGATGCCGATCTTCCCGCTCGTGGCCATCCTGGGCGCCTACGCCGCCGTCGAGTTCGCGGTCTGGCTGGTGCGGGCCCGGCGCGTGCCGGTGCCGCTGGCCGCCGCCGTGGTCAGCCTGCTCATGCTGGCCCAGAGCGTCGTCGCCGTGATCCACAACGACGCCGTCCTGTCGCGGCCCGACACGCGCAACCTGGCACGCGCCTGGATGGTGTCCCACGTGCCCGCGGGTGCCAAGGTGGTGATCGAGCCGGTTGTGTCCGACAACTGGGCGGCCGACATCGGGCACTCGCTGCCGTGGACGCCGACCGGAGACCGCTGGTACCGCTACCCGACGTGGCTCACCGACCTCGACGACCAAGGCCAGCCACTGCCGTCCGGCCAGCACCGCTACGTGGTCGTCGACCAGTACGAGCGAACACTGCGCCCGATCCTGCTCGACCGCTACGTGGGCGCCGGCTACTGCTGGCTCGTGATCGGCTCGCTGCAGGCCGGCCGCGCGTTCGCGCAACCCGAGGACGCGCCGGGCGCCGTCGCCTACTACGCCGCTCTGGCCAACCGCGCCCGGCTCGTCTACCACGTCAGCCCGTTCGCGCGCGCCACGCACCCCGTGCCGTTCAGCTTCGACTGGTCCACCGACTACCTCCCGCGCCAGTACCGCCGGCCCGGGCCGGAGATGAGCGTCTACCGCCTGTTTGGCGGGAAGTGTGGGAGCGCCACGTAGACCGGACCACCCGTTAGGGCGTCATATGCTCTAGAGGCACCATGCCGCTCAAGACCGACACCGATCGCCGATTGCTCGCGCGCGCGATCGAGCTGGCGCAGCGCGGCCGCGGGCGCGTCAGCCCCAACCCGCTGGTGGGCGCGGTCGTCGCCGTCGACGACGAGCCGGTGGGGGAGGGCTTTCACCAGGAGCTGGGGGGTCGGCACGCCGAGGTCGAGGCGATCGCCGCGGCCACCGGCCACGACCTGAGCGGCGCCACGATCTACGTCTCACTCGAGCCGTGCTGCCATCACGGCCGCACCCCGCCGTGCACCGAGGCGATCCGCGACGCCGGCATCGGGCGAGTAGTAATCGGCTCCGATGATCCGTCCGAGCACGCCTCGGGGCGCGGGCTCGGGATCCTCCGCGACGAGGGGGTCGAGGTCGTGGTCGCAGACGGCGAGCTGGCGACCAAGGCCCGGCTGCTCAACCAGCCCTTCCGCAAGCACGCGCGAACGGGTCGGCCCTGGGTGCTGTTCAAGTCCGCGATGTCGCTCGACGGCAAGGTCGCCACGCAGGCCGGCGACTCCAAGTGGATCTCCGGCGAGGAGAGCCGGCAGCTCGCGCACCGCTGGCGCGCCGAGTGCGACGCGGTCGCCGTCGGCATCGGCACCGCGCTGGCTGACGACCCGCAGCTCACCGCGCGGATCAGAGGCGTTCGCCGCCAGCCGCGACGGATCGTCTTCGACTCGCTCGCCCGGCTGCCCGTGAGCTCCAAGCTGGTCAGCGAGGCGCGCAGCGTGCCGCTCACGGTGGTCGTCTCCCGCGCGGCGCCGCGTGCCGCCACCGACGCGCTCGAGACCCATGGAGCCGATGTGATTGTCGCGACTGGGGAGAACGAGCCGGGACGCGTGCGCTCGGCGCTCGATCAGCTCGGCTCTCGCGGAATCGGCGCGATCCTGCTCGAGGGCGGCCCCCATCTGGCCGGCACGTTCCTCGACGCGGGCGAGATCGACGAGATGCGACTGTTCCTGGCCCCAATCGTGCTCGGCGGCAAGACCGCACGCGATCCGCTGGAAGGCAAGGGCCCGGAGGCGATCGCCGACGCGACCTCCGCGCTGACGCTCGAGTGCGAGCGCATCGGCCACGACCTGCTCGTCTCGGCTCGCATCCGGGAGTGGTAGCCGGTGTTCACGGGATTGGTTGCAGGCGTGGGCGAGGTGGCGGAGATCGAGCGCTCAGATGAAGGCGTCCGGCTGACCGTCCATTCCCCGTTGGCCGCCGAGCTGGGGCCCGGCGACTCGGTGGCCGTCAACGGCGTGTGTCTGACCGCGGTCGACCCTCGGTCGGACGCGTTTGCCGCCGACGTCATGAACGAGACGCTGCGGCGCAGTTCGCTGGGCGCTGTCGGCGCCGGCTCGTCGGTCAACCTCGAGCTGCCGCTGCGCGCGAGCGATCGTCTCGGCGGCCACGTCGTGCAGGGCCACGTCGATGGCCTTGGCACGGTCGCCGAGGTGACGGACGACGGCTTCGCCCGCCTCGTGCGGATCGACGCGCCGGCTGAGGTGCTCCGCTACGTGGTCGAGAAGGGCTCGATCGCCGTCGACGGTGTGTCGCTCACGGTCGCCGGGATGGAAAGCGATTCCTTTACCGTCTCTCTGATACCGGAGACGTTGCAACGCACCAACCTCGGCCGGATCCAGCCCGGCGCGAGCGTGAACCTGGAGGTCGACGTGCTGGCCAAGTACGTAGAGAAACTGATTGGAGCACGGACGTGAGCTCGGTGCAGACTCCGTTCTCGACCATCGAGGAGGCGATCGACGACATCCGCCAGGGCAAGATGGTCGTGGTCGTCGACGATGAGAACCGGGAGAACGAAGGCGATCTGACCATGGCGGCGCAGTTCGTCACGCCCGAGGCGATCAACTTCATGGCCAAGGAGGGGCGTGGCCTGGTCTGCCTGGCGCTCACGCCCGAACGTTGTGACGAGCTCGGGCTCGATCTCATGGCGGCCAAGAACGAGTCGGCCTTCGAGACCGCGTTCACCGTTTCGATCGAGGCGCGCTCGGGCGTCAGCACGGGCATCTCGGCGGCCGATCGCGCGCACACGATCCAGGTCGCGATCGACCCGCAGACGAGCCCTCGCGAGCTCGTCCAGCCCGGCCACGTGTTCCCACTGAAGGCCAGGCCCGGCGGCGTGCTCGAGCGTGTCGGTCAGACCGAGGCGGCCGTCGACCTGGCCCGCCTGGCCGGCCTGATTCCCGCCGGCGTGATCTGCGAGATCATGAACGACGACGGCTCGATGGCTCGAGTCAAGGACCTGGCGCCGTACTGCGAGCGACACGGGCTGAAGATGGTCACGGTGGCCGACCTGGTCGCCTACCGCCGCAAGCACGAGAAGCTCGTGGAGCGAGTCGTCTCGACCAAGCTCCCAACCGGCTTCGGGGACTTCGTCGCCGTCGGCTATCGCTCGCTGGTCGACAACAAGCACCACGTGGCGCTGGTCAAGGGCGAGGTCGCGGGCACGGAGGACGTGCTCGTCCGCGTGCACTCCGAGTGCTTGACCGGCGATGTCTTCCACTCGCTGCGCTGCGACTGCGGCGAGCAGCTCGAGTCGGCACTGGCGATGATCGAGAGCGAGGGCCGCGGGGTGCTGCTCTACCTGAGCCAAGAGGGCCGCGGCATCGGATTGCTCAACAAGCTGCGGGCCTACAAGCTCCAGGAGGAGGGGCTCGACACCGTCGACGCGAACCTCCGGCTCGGCCTGCCGGCCGACCTGCGCGACTACGGCATCGGCGCGCAGATCCTGGTTGACCTCGGCCTGACCTCGATCCGGATCCTCACCAACAACCCGAAGAAGATCTCCGGCCTCGCCGGCTATGGCCTGTCGGTGAGCGATCAGATCCCGATCCAGCATGTCCCGAACCCGCACAACGAGGCCTACCTGCGCGCCAAGCGGGACCGGCTCGGGCACACGCTGCACCACCAAGGGCTCGCGCTTGACGAGGAAATGCTCCACAAGGAGTTGGAGCAGGACCGCCAGCGGGATGCCGCAGACTGACGATCGCGTCGCGCTCTGCGTGGCGCGCTTCTACTCGGACCTGGCCGACAAGCTTGAGGCGGGGGCTCGCTCCGGGCTGTCTGAGGCGGGAATTTCCGAGGTGGATCGCTTCGATGTGCCCGGGGCGTTCGAGCTGCCGATCGCAGCCAAGTACGCGGCCGAGTCGGGCCGCTACGCCGCCATCATCTGCCTCGGCGCTGTCATCCGCGGCGAGACCGATCACTACGACTGGGTTTGCGCCGAGACGGCGCGCGGGATCCAGCAGGTGCAGCTGTCGACCGGGGTGCCGTGCGGATTCGGCGTCCTCACCGTCGACAACATGGAGCAGGCGCTGGCCCGGGTGGCCGGCGGCGCCAAGCGCGATACCGGCCGTCACGCCGCCGAGGCGGTCCTGGCCTCACTGGCCGTCAAGCAGGAGCTGGCCGGGCGTCGCGGGCCGACGGGATTCGCCCGCTAGTTGCCGTCCCCGAGCCCGTTGGTCCAACCGGGCCCCCTTTGGAGGCCCGGAGTTGCCAAGACGATCGAGTCCCGAGTCCGTGCGGCGTTGGCCGGTTGAGGAAAGGCAGCGAGGAGGGGGTTGGATCGGAGGCTTCGATGGTCCACCTGGTCGATCCCGTAGCCGTGAACGCCCTCTTGGCGCGCGGAACGCCCCGGACAGGCCGGGGGCAACGCCAATAACGTAGGTCAGCGACGTCCCGCCGAGGCGCTCGCATACGTTATTGGTGTTATTCCCCCAAATTGCATGCAAGCGGTCTGGAAGGCCGGCGCTCGCATGCGTTTTTGGCGCTCAGGCACATATCGCCACCCTCTGTGGCGCTAGCCGCCGCCGTGCTTGTCCTTGCCCTTGCCTGGGTGCTTGCCGCCCTGACCGGGCCCTGCCGCCGCGGCGCCGCCTGAATTCGCGGGCGGAGTGGCCGCCGGCCCGGCGCCGCCGCTGCTGGCGCCGGCGGCCTGCAGGGCCAGCTGGAGCTCGTGTCGGACGACGTCGGTCTGATTGGGGATCTGCAAGCGCGCCTGAAGGATCGGGATCGCTGCCCGGGGGTCTCCGGCCAGCCGCAGCGAGCGCCCGAGGTCGTACAGCGCGTAGGCGTATGTGAGGCTGCCGTGCGGGGCGGAGGCAACGGCCTGACGCAGCACTCCAATTGCCTGCGCGTACTGCCCGGCCATCATCAGCGCGTGTCCACGCGCCTCGAGGGCGTCGGGCGAACCGCCGGACGGGGTGGAGGCGCTGGCCGTGGAGGACGTGCCGGCGGACGAGCCTGCCGAGGATGTCGTGGCGGCGGCCGGGTGCGTCGGCACCGAGGTGCGATGGCGTGTGTGGTGCTTCGGCTTGTTCGTCGCGGACGTGGTCGTATGTCGGGCCGCGTGGATCGAGGCTGCCGTCGTGCGCGGCGCGCGGTCGCCATGGCTGGCGCCGACCGCGGCGCCGATGATCAGTGACCCTGCCGCCAGCGCGGCGAGCGCCACGCCGCGGGGGCGCCGCCGGGATGTGGCGGTCCGGACCACGGGCGGAGGGTCGACGCGGCGCCGGATGGGCCGCGGGCGGACTGCCGCGCTCACCGCATCGGCAAACGCCGCGGCGCTGGGCCAGCGGTCTTCGGGGCGCTTGGCCAGTCCGCGCAGAAGAATGTCGTCGACCGCCGGCGGCAGGCTGGGGGAGACCGAGCTGGCGCGGGGCGGCTCCTCTTCGATGTGCTGGCGCGCCTGGGCGGCGAAGTGCTCGCCTCTGAACGGCCGCTCGCCCGTGAGCAGCTCGAACGCCACGACGGCGAGCGCGTAGCGGTCGCTCGCCTCGGTGGCGCGCTGGCCGAGCGCCTGCTCGGGCGAGACGTACGCTGCCGTGCCGAACAGCGTGCCGCCACCGGTGATCGTGTCCTCGGTCGCGATCCGCGCGATCCCGAAGTCGCCCACGTGCAGGCTCCGCTGGCGGTCGAGCAGCATGTTGCCGGGCTTGATGTCGCGATGGATGACGCCCTGCTCGTGGGCATAGTCGAGCGCCGCCGCCGCATCGCGCAGCCAGCGGATCGGCTCGTCTCCTCGCACCTCACGTCGGCGGATGGCATCCGCCACCGAGCCGCCGGGGAGATGCTCCATGACGATGAACGGACGCACCGGGGTCTCGGCGGAGTCGGGGTTGGTTCGTCCGACGTCGAAGATCGTGACGATGTTCGGATGGCCGGACAGACGCCCGGCAGTGCGCGCCTCGCGCATGAACCGGCGCACCGCCCGGTCATCGTCGACGAACTGGTCGGCGAGCAGCTTCAGCGCCACGCTACGCCCCAGCATGAGATCTTCCGCACACCACACGGTCCCCATGCCGCCCCGGGCGATGAGTCGTATCAGGCGGTAACGATCGGGCAGGCCCGCGTCTACCAGCGCACGCGGAACCGATTGGGTTCTAACGCCCATTGACTGCGTTCGTACCCGTCTGACCGGATCCAAACCCGGCGGGCGTCGGTTCTACTCACAGACGTACGTCTATACTCGCCCGCCATGCCGAAGGTATGTCACACCTGCGCCAAAGGTCCGAGTTTCGGACACAGCCGGAGCCACTCGATGGTCGCCACCAAGCGGCGCTTCGAGCCCAACCTCCAGCGGGTGCGCATCGA
>JBJMLD010000163.1:0-3226 GCA_045805545.1 Solirubrobacteraceae bacterium
ACAAACATTACCAAAACCACCAACATCAAATCATCAACAAAATGTTCGCTCACGGGTCTCGTAACCTCGTAGGGCATGTTGAGCGTAGATATGGTACGACATCGGATCTATGCCAAGGGCGTCCCTCCCTCTTACTCACCAGTCGGTAATATAGGCGACACTTGGCGCTTCGAAGAAGGATCGCACCAGCCGCGGAATGCGCTTGATGGCGGCCAGTTGCGCCGTGATCTTCTCTTGCAGGTTTTCGCCCTTGCGCAGCGGCGCTCGGGCAACGCCGGTGCGCTTCATGTGGCTCCAGACCAACTCGTCGGGATTAAGGTCCGGCGCATAGCCGGGAAGGAAGTGCAGCGTCAGCATGCCGTTGGTCGAGGCGACATAGGCTTTTACCAACGCCGTCTTGTGCGCAGGCAGTCCGTCGACGACCAGATGCACAGGCTTCGAGCGGCCCCGCATCATCTGCCGCAGCAGAGTGACGAACAACTCGGCGTTCAGCCCACCTTGGTAGAAGCTATGGGGCGGGCGGCGAGTGTCTGACACCATCGTCGCTGGATGCAGCCAATGGATGTGCAACAATGACCCAAGTTGATGACCTGAGCCGGTCTCTCGCCGCTTTTGATCAGCATACGACCTTGGTCGTGGTGGTCGAAATGAGTGCCGCGAGTTGGCTGGTGGCGGCAATGATACCCGGCGTGGCTCGGCAGCCCGTGAAGAAACTGGAGCCTGATCCCGAGGCATTGTTACGTTTGCTGGAACGCTGGCGAGCGGAGGCGGCGAAGGCCAGCCGGACAATCGGTCGCGTTGCCCTCGCCTATGAGGCGGGCCGCGACGGATTCTGGCTGGCGCGCTGGTTGCGAGTTCACGACATCGAGGCGCACGTCATCCATTCCACCAGTGTCGCGGTGTCGCGCGAGCACCGCCGGGCCAAAACCGACCGGCTGGACACCGCCATGCTGATGCGCGTGTTCCTGGGCTGGCTACGGGGCGAGCGCGGCCACTGTGGCATGGTCGCGATTCCAACACTTGCGGATGAGGACGCCAAACGTCCGAGCCGTGAGCGCGAAAATTTGGTCGCCGAGCGCACGCGGATCGGCAATCGCCTGAAATCAGCGCTGGCCCGGCTCGGTATCCACGGTTTCAAGCCGCTGCTGCGCAGGGCGCCGCAGCGGTTGGCGGCGCTGCGCACGGCGGAGGGCCTATCGATTCCGCCGAACACGCTGGCGGAGATGCAGCGCGACATGGCGCGGCTTGCCGTGGTGCGCGAGCAGATCGAGGAGATCGAGGGCGCCCGGCTGCAAACCGTGCATAACGCGCCCGAAGGCGGACGGCATGCGATGGTGCGTCTGCTCGCGCGCATCGTCGGCGTCGGCATTGAGACCGCCGACATGCTGGTGTGCGAGGTGCTGTCGCGGAACCTGCGGGACCGCCGAGCCGTGGCGCGCTATGCCGGCCTGACTGGCTCGCCCGATGAAAGCGGGTCCAAGCGGCGCGAGAAAGGATTGGCCAAATCCGGCAATGGCCGAGTGCGGCGCGGGCTGATTCAGCTCGCCTGGCGTTTCCTGCTGTTCCAGAAGGAGAGCGCGCTGGCGCGCTGGTATCGCGCACGCACCGCGGGTCCCGAGGGCGCGCGCAAGACGACGATGATCGTAGCACTCGCGCGCAAGCTACTGATCGCGCTGTGGCGCATGGTCACGACCGGCATCATGCCCGCGGGCGTCACGCTGCGGCAGGCTGCGTCGGCGTGATCGCGCCCACAATTTCGGCGGCCGATCGCGCGCTCGCGCACGGCCGCTGATCACGATCCGAGGTGGCGGTGACACGATTTGCACCATGGCTGCAATGAACGCCGCCGGTAGAATGTGCCCGTCGCCCCGGAGCCTCGCCCTTGAAGCGGATGACTGCTTCATGGTCCGGGTCCAGGCGGACCCGACCGAATACAAGGTTGCGGCGCGAGTTTTGCGCCCTATCGCGGGCTCCCCTCGGTTCGTTGTCGATCGATGCCGAAAGCCGATCCCGGCTTGGGCAAGGCTGGCGCCGTGCTCGCGGCCGTCAACACCGCTGCGCGCCTTGCGGTGGCCTTCGGCCAGTGTTGACCGCCGCTGCGCGCGGCGCCTTCTGGTGCTCAGGCCGGGGCGAAGAAACGGCCCTCAGCCGAACAAAGAAACGTCATCCAGGGGGCGAGGAGGCCGGCGACGAATCCCGCTTGACAGAAATCGCCCCATACAAGGTGCAATACCAGAATGCGCCGCGGGCATTCACCGCGGAGGCGGCGCTGATCGATTGGCGCTGGCCGGGGCGTTGCACCACGGGAGTTTGCCCCTTCACGCCCCAGGTTTTGCCATGCACGGTATCGGCACGAAACCCGGACTCATCCCAAAACCAGACCTCGCCGCCAGCGGCGCGGGCCTGCCCAGCAATGGCGGGGAACCGCTCACGCCGCCAGTGCTCGATCGCATCGGGATCCCGCTGATAGGCCCGTTGCAGCGGCTTTTGCGGTGTCAGTCCCAGCTTGGCGAGCAACGCGCCGACTGCCGTCACGCCGAGCTTGATGCCCAATTTGCGCTCGATCAGGTCGGCCACCACGGCGCGCGTCCACAGCCCGAAGTCCAGGCCATACTGGCGCGGATCGCGACCGTTGACCCAACGAAACACCTGCCGCTCCTGGGGCGGCGTCAGCGTGCGCGGTCGTCCGGTCGCCGGTCTCGAGCGTAGCGCCTGCAGCCCCAAGCCCGGCGTTGCTGCCGCGTTGAGCCATTTGTAGATCGTCGTGCGACTGAAGCCGAACGACGCGACGACGCTGGAAGGACGCTCACCCTCGCGCACCCGCTCAACCGCCATCAGGCGAATGGCTTCCAGCGTCCGATGATCAAAGCTGCGGCCGTCTCTCGTCATGACCCCACAGTGACACCGGTCGCCGTCGAGTACAAGGAAAAGTCGCCTAAATTGCCGACTGGTGAGTAAGGGGGATCTTCGGCAGTTGCTCGCCGCAGTCATGCATCAAGGCGGAGGGGCGGGGGCGCTCTGATGCACCTGCGTGGGTTGGCGCACCGGGCTTCGGCCTTGGGCGGGCTGAGCGGCGGCGGCGTTGGGGGTTGAACGGACGCGGCTATGCGGGGCGTGTTGCCCCGGGTCTCAGGTGAGCATGCGAGATAGCCGCGTCAGCGCGCAGGCGAAGATCGGCGGGTTTGGGGTCGAACGCGGCAGGTGGAGCCGGACCTTGCGTTTGATC
>JBJMLD010000164.1:0-7390 GCA_045805545.1 Solirubrobacteraceae bacterium
CGAGTGATCTGATGAAGAGCGCCCGCGAACGAGCCGAAGAGAAGCGCCAGGAGAAGCTCGACCTGGTGGAAGAGCAGGTTCAGAGCGGGTCGCTCGTCATCCGACAGATGACAGACGAGGAGCGGCGTCGCTATCCGCCGCCGCCCGATCCGCCGCCGAAGCGCTCGAATCGCCGCTGAGGTGTAAAAGGCCGCCTGCGCGCTGGATCAGCCGGCCGGCGCGGCGAGCGGAGACGGCCGGCCGGACTTAGCGCGGACCGAGGACGCGCTGGTCTCGCAGCTTGGCCAGGATGCATTCGGCAGCATCCTCCGGCGAGGTGCACGTCGTGTCGACGCGGACATCCGGGGCCGTGGGTGGCTCGTACGGGGAGTCGATACCGGTGAAGTTCTTGATCTCTCCCCGCCGGGCCTTGGCGTACAGATGCCGCGGGTCGCGCGCCTCGGCCACGGTCAGCGGCGTGTCGACGAACACCTCGATGAACTCGCCTTCGTCGAGTAGCTCGCGCGCCATCCGGCGCTCACTCTCGTACGGCGAGATAAACGACACGATCACGATCAGTCCCGCATCCACCATCAGCCGCGCCACCTCGGCGATGCGCCGGATGTTCTCCACCCGGTCCGCGCGCTCGAATCCGAGGTCCCGGTTCAGGCCATGGCGGACGTTGTCGCCGTCAAGCAGATAGGTGTGCCGCCCGAGAGCGTGAAGCCGACGCTCCAGCACATTGGCGATAGTCGACTTCCCGGCCGCCGGCAGGCCCGTCAGCCACAGCACGCATGGCCGCTGCCCCATCAGTGCGGCGTGGTCCGCCTTGTCTATGCAAGGCGCGTGCCACTGCACGTTCGGAGAGCGACGGTGCTCGAAGCTGTGCATCCCAGCCCGACCGTGGATCCGTGCTCCGGCCGATCAGGTCGGGGCGGCGACGGATTCGCTCTCGGTGGCTGCCCGCCACTCCTGCAGCGTCATCAGCGCCCCGTCAATGACACGGTCCGCGAATACCTTGCTGTCGTTGAGATGTGGGAACGGGGTGTCCGGAACGGGCAGCTCGAGGAACTCGCAAAGCGGCTCCCAGCCGTCTCCGACCGACCAGACCAGCAGGCGGTCGGGCGGCACCGTTTCCTGAACCTCGTCCTGGAAGCGGTGGATCGCATTGCTCATCCACTCGTCAGTGGTATCCGCTCCGTTGAGCAGCCCGCTGCGATGCCACATGTCCTTCATCATCTCGGTGAACGCGCGCCACTTGGGGTCGACGATCGCCCGCGCGTCGGACAGGTGGCGGCTCACGATGTCGCCCCAGAACAGTCCCCAGATCGTGTCGCGCATGCTGCGAGCCCAGGCGTCGCCATCGCGAACACTGAGCAGCACTTTCGCCTCCGGATAGACCTCGATCAGCTCCCGGTAGTAGTACGAGCCTGGCCAGTCGATCGTCGAGTCAAAGCCGTCGAAGATCTGATCCCAGTCGGGGTTGCCGTCGAGGGCCTGGCGCCAGGGCGCCACCAGGTCGAGGTCGCCCAGCACGTTCACCATGTGGTAGCAGGGCCCCACACCCAGCATCTCCAGGGCGACCTTCTGCGACAGCGTTCCGGTGCGTGGCAGTCCAGCACCAATCACTTTCATAGCGTCCCTCCTTCTGCTCCTAGCGTCCGCGACGAGCGCCGCCGGTCGGTCCTAGTAACCCCCGAAGCCGCTGGAGGTTGTGGTGTGTGTCGTAGTCCTCGGAATCGTGTGGGTGGTGTGCTGCGTCGTCACCTGGTGCGTGCTCGTCTGACTTGTGGCCACCGAGTGCGTGGTGGCTGGTGCGGGGTGCGGAGCCGGCGCAGCGCTGGAGGTCGGTGCGGCGTGCGTCGTCGCGGCTGCCACGGCGCTCGTTATCGAGGTCATCGCAGTCGACGTCTGGGCGGGCTTCGCCTTGTGGTGCCTGCGCTTGTGGGCCTTGCGAGGCGGATGGGTCTTCTTGACCGTCGAGGTCGTCGACGAGCTGGTCGAGGCCGCCGCAGTCGAGGTCTTTTGCGACGCGCTCGAACCGCAACCTGCCAGGCTGATGGCGACGGCGGCGGCAATGGTGGAAATTAGCGCTCGTCTCATGGCGCGGCTCCCTGCGTCTCGGAGACTTGAGGTGCTCAGACTACAAGGACGCACGGCGCGGGCGTGCGTCCGTTTCCATCGCCGCCCAGGGTAAGGTATCGGCGCCGATGGGGCAGCGAACTTGAGCGTAGTCGCGACGACGAAACGCCGGCTGGCGGGCCAGCCTGAATCCGGGGAGCAATCCGGCTCTCGCTCGGTCTGGATCCTGATCGTCTGCTGCGTGGCTCAGTTCATGGTGATCCTCGATCTGAGCATCGTCAACGTTGCGCTGCCTTCGATCCAGTCGAGCCTCAATTTCTCCTCCAACGACCTCCAGTGGGTCGTCGATGCGTACGCGATCACGTTCGCCGGCTTCTTGATGCTCGGTGGAAGGGCGGCCGATCACCTCGGCCAACGGCGGGTCTTCACGGCGGCGCTGGCTCTGTTCGCGGCGACCTCCCTGGCCGGCGGGCTCGCTCCGACCCGAGAGGTCTTGGTCGTGGCCCGCGGCGTGCAGGGGTTCAGCTGTGCGTTCATGGCGGCGTCCTCGTTGGCGATCATCACCTCGTCGTTCCCACCCGGCCAGCAGCTTCACCGCGCGATCGGCTTGTGGGCCGCGATGAACGGCGCCGGAGGGGCAGCCGGAACGCTGCTCGGAGGCGTGATCACCCAGGCGCTGACCTGGCGTTGGATTTTGCTGATCAACCCCCCGATCGCGATTGCCGCCGCCCTCGTCGCGTACAGGGTTGTGGCCGATCGGCGCCGCGCATCGGAGAAGCAGAGCTTCGACCTGGCCGGCGCGCTGACCTTGACGGGCGGCCAGATCGTGCTGGTCTACGGCGTCGTCAAGGCGGGCGTGAATGGCTGGGGCTCCGCCGAGGCGCTGGGACCGATCATCGGCGGTCTCGCGGTACTGGCGCTATTCGTCGTGATCGAGACGCGCGTGGCCTCGGCGCCGCTGGTGCCCTTCAAAGCGCTGACCCGGCCGCTCCAGGCCGCCAACACGATCGTCCTCCTATTCAGCGCGGCTCTGTTCCCGATGTGGTTCGTCAGCTCGCTCTATCTCCAGCAGGTGCTCGGGCTCTCGCCGCTCACCGCCGGGCTCACGTTCCTCCCGATGGCGCTGACGATCATGTTCGTCGCGCGCAGCGCCGGGAAACTCGTGACGCGGTTCGGCGTCCGGGCGGTCCTCGGCGGAGGGCTGGCCATGATGACCACCGGCATGCTCCTGTTCACCAAGATCGCGGCCAGTGGCAGCGCGATCCTGTACGTGATGGTCCCCGGGCTGCTGACGGCGGCGGGCATCGGCATGTCGATCGTGCCGTCGACGATCGCCGCCACGCAGGGCGCCAAGCAGGGTCAGGCCGGCCTCGCGTCCGGGCTCGTGAACACCTCGCGCCAGATCGGTGGAGGACTGGGAATCGCCGTCCTCATCACCCTGGCCACGCAGCGCTCCTCACACCTGATCGGTGTCGGGCACGCCGTGCCGCAGGCGCTGACCGATGGCTTCCGGCTGGCCTACTTCATCTGCGCGGGCCTGGCGGCTGCGGCGGCCGTGGTCACGTTTGCCACCGTTCGCCGGGCAGCCGACGCCCCGCGGGGAGCCGCGCGCCCGATCCAGATCGGCGTGGTCGCGGTGATCGCGGCCTTCATCGCGCTTGATTTCGGGTTTGGCGGCTCGCATGGCGCGCCGATCGGGCAGTACAGGACTGGCGGCGACACGTACCACTTCGTATCGGAGCCAGGGCTGCACCCCCCGATCGCGCGCGCCGACGTGGTTCCGAAGGATCCAAGCACGCTGGCGCCGGGCGACATCTTCCTAGCGAACTTCTATGACCTCACGCGGCCTCCGATCGTCGGCCAGAGCGGTCCGCTGATCCTCGACCCCTACTTGTCGCCCGTCTGGTTCAGACCCGTGCCCCAGAACATGGTGGCCTCCAACCTCAGCCGGCAGACCTACCACGGCAGGCCCGCGCTCTCGTGGTGGCAGGGCTACATCACCAACGTCGGAGCGACAGTCACGGGCGAGGACGTGATAGTCGATCAGCACTACCGCACGATCGCAACGTTGAAGGGCGCGGGAGGTTGGATCATCACGCTTCACGAGCTCGTGATCCAGGGCGACCATGCCTGGGTCACGGCCAACAAGAACATCCCCATGAACCTGTCCAAGTTCGGCGGGGCCTACAACGGCGCGCTGATCGACTCGGCCGTGCAGGAGTACGACATCAAAACGGGACGGCTGCTCCGCACCTGGGACGCGCTCGGCCACATCCCGGCGAGCGACTCGTACGCCTCCCTGCCGAGCAACGGCTTTCCGTGGGACGCCTATCACGTGAACTCGATCGACCTCGCTGGCGACGGGGACTTCATCGTTTCGATGCGAAACACCTCGGCCGCCTACCGGGTGAACGGCCACACCGGGCAGATCGACTGGAGGCTGGGCGGAAGACACTCGAGCTTCAAGCTTGGGCCGAACGCCGGCTTCCAGTGGCAGCACGACGTGGCGCTGCATCCCGGCGCGCTGGTCAGCATGTTCGACGACCACTGCTGCCAGATCACCGGCGGGGGCACCTATGTCTCGCCCACCGGAGCCACCCGCGCGCTCGTGCTGAAGCTCGACCAGCGCTTGCACACAGCGACGCTGGCACGCCAGTACGGTCACGGCGCCAACTTCGCAGTCGACTACATGGGCAGCTCGCAGCCGCTGGCGGGCGGGGGCACGTTCGTCGGCTGGGGATCGAAGCCCAACTTCTCCGAGTACGACTCCTCCGGCAAGATGGTCTTGGACGTCGTGCTTCCCGGACCGGACATCAGCTACCGAGCAAAGCGCGAGCCGTGGATCGGTCTGCCGCTCTATCCGCCGGTGGCGGCCGCCCGCCGCCAGGCCGGCAAGACCACTGTCTACGCGAGCTGGAACGGCGCGACCCAGGTCGCGTCCTGGAGGGTCCTCGGACGCCCGCCGGGCGGCAAGCCGGTTTCGCTCGCCACCGCCGACAGGTCGGGGTTTGAGACGTCGATCTCGGTGCCGCGTGATTACCCCGAGTTCGAGGTTCAGGCGCTCGACTCGAATGGCCGCCCGCTCGGGACATCGCGGCCGTTCCGGGTGAGCAGCTAGCCCGGCCGGGGCCCCGGTGGGGCGTAGGATCCGGCGCGTGGAGCAGAGCCGTCTCATTTCGCATGACGAGGTCGGGCGCATCCTCCGGAGGGTCGGCTACACCCAGCAGCAGATCGACGACGTGCTGCGCGATTTCCCCGATCCGATCGACCTCGACCGCAGCCGCGAGGACTTCCTCAAGCACGGGATCTCCCTCGGCGGCCTGATCGATCAGATGGGTGGCAGTCCTTGAGCGGTTAGCTCGGGCAGCGGCTGTGGTGTCGCTATGACGGCCGACCTGACCCCGTAAAACCGCGCTTTGCTCGGGGGTCCCGCAGGGCAGGGGCGGGTTGTGCGGGATAGAACCGCACAAGACCATTTTGCTCGTGGCTGGGTTAGGGCAAAGCGGGGTTTTACGGGCCGGGAGGCCGCGAAAACGGCTCGAGGACGGGCCGCCGTAGATGCTCGTAGACCACGGAGGTATTGACGTCGGCCACCTCGGGGCGTTCGGTCAGGCGGTCGATGACGAACGCGTACAGACCGTCGGTGTCCGGGACGCCCACATGTAGGAGGAAGTCGCTCTCGCCGGCGACGACGAACACGCTCATGACCTCGGGGAGGGCGGCCGCCCAGTTGCGGAACCCTTCGATGTGCTCGCGGGTCGGAGGGCGGACCGTGACGGCGATCAGCGCCTGAACGTGGCGGCCGAGCGCGTCCAGCGCGACCGACGCGTGGTAGCCCGAGATCACCCCGGCGGCATGCAGCGCTCGCGTTCGCTCCGAGCTGGTCGAGGTCGAGACGTGCACCCGTGAGGCGAGCTCGCGGTTGGTGACCCGTGCATCGTCCTGGAGAATCCGAATAATGGCCCAATCGATCGCATCCACAACGGTGATTATGCCGCATCGTCGGACGTCGTCCGGACCAATGCGAGTTCCACCAGACGTGTGCTACCAATCTGGCCATGGCGGTCACCGACTTCTCCACCAAGGCGGCAGTCGTCGTGCGCGACGATCTGGCGCCCTGGCAGCGGCTGAACGTGACCGGGTTTCTCGTCAGCGGTCTCATCGGCGCGGCTGAACCTGAAGCGATCGGTGAGCCGTATGAGGACGGTGACGGCGTCAAGTACCTGCCTCTCCTCGTCCAACCCCTTCTCGTCTTCGAGGCTTCAGCCGAACAACTGCGACGCGCTCGCGAAAGAGCGGCGAGCCGCGGCGTGACCCCGGCCATCTACACAGCGCAGATGTTCTCCACGGGCAACGACGGCGAGAACCGAGCCGCCGTCCGGGCCGTCGCAACCGACGAGCTCGACCTTGTAGGGATTGGGATCCGGACGGGTCACCGCGATGCGGATGCGGTACTTCGCGGCCTCAGGCGGCATCCGTGAGCACCAAGCCCGGCACGCTGTTGGTGGTCGGCGCCGGCCCGGGCGTCGGCGCCGCGGTCGCGCGCCGCTTCGGGCGCGAGGGCCACCGAGTAGGCCTGGTCGCCCGCAACCGGGACCGCCTGAACGAGATTGCCCGCGGTCTCGAGGAGGACGGCATTGAGTCGGCGTTCGCAGTCGCCGACGTGCGCGACCCCGACGCCGTCCGGACGGCCATCGACGTTCTGCACGCTCGCCTCGGCGCAGCTGAGGTGCTGTGTGTCAGCCCCCTGCCTGACGTCGCGACGATCAAGCCCGTCGTCGACACCACGGCCGAGGATCTGCAGGCGGCGCTGGAGCTCGGCGTGGTCGGCACCGCCGCCGCCGTCGGGCAGGTCCTGCCTGACATGCGCGCAGCCGGTCACGGGACGCTGCTGTTCACGACCGGTTCGGCCGCACTGACTCCCAGACCCGAGCGTGCGAGCAGCGGCATCGTGAACGCGGCTCAGAGCACATACTTCCGCATGCTCCACGACCAGCTTGCGCCACAGGGCATCTACGTCTTGCACACGGTGATCGTCGGACCGATCGGCGGTGACGGGCACGATCCCGCCGACATCGCCGAGGCCATGTGGCACGCCGCGCTTGAGCGCAGCGACCCACAGCTCGCCATCCGCCGCTAAGAGTCATGACGATCGGCCCACTTGATGATCGAGGACAAGCGTTCGACGGGCTGATCGGCGATCAGCGCGCCGCCTTCGATGTACCGGCGGATGTCGCGTACTTCAACACCGCGAGCCTCGCGCCGCAGCTGCACGCGGCGCGGGTTGCGGGCGAGGCCGCGCTCGAGCGCCGGGGGCGGCCGTGGACGA
>JBJMLD010000165.1:0-40706 GCA_045805545.1 Solirubrobacteraceae bacterium
CGTGGGATCCGGTTTCGGTGGGGGTATCACCGCCTGCCGGCTGGCCCAGGCGGGCTGGCGCGTTTGCGTGCTCGAGCGTGGCCGGCGCTTCGCGCCTGAGGACTTCATCTCCGAGCCGATCGAGGCACCCACGCTGCTTTGGCACCACTTCCTCAACCCCGGCGGCATCTTCGACCTCCGGCTGTTCAAGGACGTGGTCGTGATCACAGCGGCCGGCGTCGGCGGCGGCTCGCTCGTCTACGCCAATGTGCAGCTGCGCGCTAACCCCGAGGTGTTCGACACAGGCTGGCCTGCCGGCATCGACCGGACGAGTCTCGACCCGTACTACGAGCGGGTCGAGTCGGTGCTCGAGCCGCGCACCACTCCGACCGACCCGCACCTGGCCAAGGTGAGGGCGTTCGAGGGCATGGCGGCTGCCGCCGGTCAGCCGGCGACCAGCCTGCCGATCGCCGTCCACTTCGGCGAGGACCGGGTGAACCCATTCAGCGGCGTCAAGCAGTCGGCCTGCACGAACACGGCGCGCTGCGACATCGGCTGCCCCCGGCACGCCAAGAACACGATCGACATCACCTACCTGGCCCGGGCCGAGCTCGAGGGCGCGGTTGTGCGCCCGCATTGCGAGGTACGGCGGCTAGAGGCACCCGCCAGCCCGGACGGGCTCTGGCGGGTGAGCTTCCGCGGGCTCGGCGATGCCGACGACGGCAGCGTCGAGGCGCCGGTGCTCGTGCTCGCCGCGGGCACGCTGGGGAGCACCCGCCTGCTGCTGCGCAATCGCCGGCGCCTGCCAGAACTCTCACCCGCGCTGGGACGCCGCTTCTCCGGCAACGGGGACGCACTCGGCGCCGCCTTCAACCCGAACCGAGCTGAGGTGCGCGATGCCCACACCACGTTCGGCCCGGTCATGACGACGCGGATCGACTACTGGGAGAAGCACCGCTTCATGGTTGCCGACGGCGCCCTACCGCCCGGGTTCACTTTCCTGATCAAGGTGCTCCGCGGCGAGGCCGCACTGATCGGCTGGCGCAAGCATCTGCTGCTGCGGCTGAAGTACCTGGCCGTGCTGCTGGGGTTCAGCGACCGGCTCGTCACGCCGCGGACGGTCAAGCTCGACCTCGACGATGAGCCGATCGAGGACTCGCTGGTGTTCCTGATGCTCGGGCAGGACGCCGCCGACGGCCGCATGCGGCTGACGCCGCTGTTCCGGCAGTTCGACATCCAATGGGATCGGCGCGGCAGTCAGCAGCTGTTCGACGCGATGTCGAAGGTCACGAATGACCTCGGCGCAGCCGCCGAGGCTGAGCCGTTCTTTGCCCTCGGGGCCGGCCCGCTGGGCAAGGACATCACGGTGCACCCGCTCGGCGGCTGTCCGATGGCCGATGATCCGGCCGACGGCGTGGTCGATGCCTACGGCCGCGTCTACGGCTATCCGGGACTGCGCATCTCCGACGGCTCGATCGTGCCGACCGCCATCGGCGTCAATCCGTCAGAAACGATTGCAGCGCTCGCCGAGCGCAACGTGGAACA
The DNA here is from genome assembly GCA_045805545.1 of Solirubrobacteraceae bacterium. GTDB lineage: Bacteria > Actinomycetota > Thermoleophilia > Solirubrobacterales > Solirubrobacteraceae > Palsa-465. Next base: position 1,525 of record JBJMLD010000165.1, read on the forward strand.
ACTCATCTCCGACCACGCTTAAAAGGAGTCGATATGTCAGTAGTGGCAAGAACCGACGATGACTTTGCCTTCCGCCCGCTCCCTGATCCCATCCCCGAGGCTCCGGATACGGCAGCGGCAATCGCCGCCCAAGCGAGCGCGCCGCTCATCTCCGGGCCGCTCGGTTCTCTCTCGCAGTTGCCTGGCAAGTGGGTCGGCCAGGGGTTCAACTCGATCTGGCGTCCACACGACATCACCACCAGTGGTCAGGACCGCTTCCTCGAGCTCAACTTGACCAGCGAGACGATCGTCTTCACCGAAATCAACGGCGACATCCCCAACCGCGGGCTGTTCATGCCGGACATCGTCATGCGCGGTATCACGTACATGCAGCAGATATCCGAGCGGAACAACCCGGCGGAGGGGCTGCACATCGAACCGGGCATCTGGGCGCACGTTCCGGCGACGACGAATCCGGCGGAGCCGCGGACCGTCGTCCGGATGGCGTCGATCCCCCATGGCACAACCATCCTCGCCCAGGGCCGCGGGACTGTCGTACCCGGTCCACCGATCATCTCCGACAACAACATCATTCCGTTCTCGATCCATGGGTCGCCGCTACCCAACTCGGCGTTTCACGCCCAGCTGGCGAACTTCCCGGAGATGAACCTGTCGGTGCCCACACCATTTCGCTTTGAATCGCCAGGAGTGACTCAGGAAATGGTCCGGAACCCGAACAGCGTGCTCAAGCACGCCATTGCGGGACAGAACATCACGCACACCCTGGTCATCAGCATCACGACAAACCACACGCCGATCAAGGGCGGCGGGGCGGCGAACACGGCATTTCTCCAGGCGGCCATGTCTCAGGGAGTCGGCGGCAACGCCAAGTGCGTCGAGATGACAGCCACCTTCTGGATCGAGCAGGTCACGGGTCAGGCCGGCCAGCCCGACAAGCTGCAACTGCAGTATTCGCAGCTAGTTCAGCTGGACTTCAACGACCTGCGCTGGCCGCACGTCACCGTGGCCACACTGACGAAGCAGTGACGGCACTGGGACGGGCCGCTCAGCGGCGGTCCGTCGTCCGCCAGCCCTCCGCGTATGTGAGCCGCGCTGTCTCTGAGTACGGGACCGGGCTGACGATGGCGCGGACGGTGAACTGCCGGTGTGGCTCGACCGTCTTCTTATGCGTGCCGCCGTCTGGCTCGCCCCAAACGACGTGCACCTCGCTGCCGAGCTCGACCTCCGGGTTCACCGTGGCCAGCGACAACGCCCGCTTCTCGTTGGCGCTGTAGCCGGTGAACATCGAAAAGCCGATCAGGTTGCCGTCGTCGTCCAGCACGGAATCGAAGTTGGAAGAGCCGTAGTTGGCGATCGGTAGATCGAAGAACTGGTAGGGGTCTTCGTCGGTCTCGAACAACGCCGCGAACAGCTTGGCCATGTCCTCCCCCTCCCAGGCCAGGGTGACCTTCTTGCGCTGCGTCTCGGCGTCGACCTGCTCGAGCGCATCGCGCCCGACGAAGTCGTGGTCGAACTTGACGAAAGGCCCATAGCCGAGCTCCCACGGGTTGAGGTAGTAGTCCTCGATGTCATTGGAGACGAAGCTGCCGGCAAGCGCGTTCGTCGCCTCATATCCGGCGGCGGGCAACCACTCGCGGTAGCCGCGCAGGTCCTCGCCGGTATAGATGGCCGGCAACGGCGAGGGGATCCAGCCCGACTCGAGCGTGTTCGATGCGTAGGCGCGCGCGCCGCACGGCTCGAGCCCGAACTCCTCGCCGGCGGCGAGAATCGCTTCACGCGTCTCGTCATAGGTCTCGTACGGTCCCCACAGCTCGAGGCCTGGCTCGCCGGCCATGCCGTGCCGAAGCGTCCGCACTTGGCGTCCGCCCACGTTCATCTGCGCCATGCGGAAGAACTTGAGCTGCTCCACCGGACCGCCGTTCACCTTCTCGATCACCTGCCACGCGTTCGGCCCCTGGATCTGAAAGCGCCAGTACTTGCGCGTAACCGGCTTGCCGTAGGGATGCGACGGCGAGCGATCGTCCTTCTCGACCTCGACGTTGTAGCCCCCACTCTCGGCGCGATAGGTGAGCCAGTTCGAGACCGGCGCCCGCCCGACCCAGACGAACTCCTCGTCATCGAGGTGGAACAGGATCCCGTCGCCGATCACGTGCCCGGCCGGCGTCGTCGGGACGAACTGTTTGGCCATGTTGACCGGGAAATTGGCCACGCTGTTGATCCCGGTCTCGGAGATCAGCTTGACCGCATCGGGACCGCGCAGGAACAGGTTGACCATGTGGTGGGACTGATCGAACAGCACGGCGCTCTCCCTCCAAGCGCGCTGCTCGCGCCGCCAGTTGCTGAACTCGTAGGGGACTACGGGATATACGTAGGCGCCGATCTGCGAGTTGCGCAGCAGCTGCACGATGTTCTCGGATCCGTCGAGTAGCTCTTGCATGTTGCGTGGGGTCATGTCCGTCCCTCTCCCAATGGTTGTCCTCATGCAGATAGTTCCCGATTTCGGCGTCTGTTCTCACCTCCCGCGCTGCGGGGATTGCCTAGCCATCCGGACAGGGCGACTGTGCGATTACGATTTCGCGCCAGCGACAAGCATCCGCATATGCGCGATCGCCTGCCGGACCTCCTTGACGGCTTCGAGCCGCTGTCGCTTGAGGCGCTGGACGAGCGTGCGGCGCTGCTACGGCGCGTCGATCACAAGTACGCCGTCCCATGGTCGGCGTTCACCGAGCTCACCAACCGGCTGCGGGGATCGCACGATGTGCTCGAGATCGACGGCCGGCGCACGTTCGCCTACAGCTCGACGTACTTCGATACGCCCGATCTGCGCTGTTTCGTCGATCACGTCGAGGATCGGCTCCCGCGATTCAAGGCCCGCTCGCGCCTGTACGAGGACAGCCACCACTGCGTGTTCGAGGTCAAGCTCAAGCGCGCCGGGAACGAGACGGACAAACGGCAGCTCGACTACGCCGAGAATGACCGGGGACGAATGACGCCAGAGGCGATGGAGTGCGTTCGCAGCGCGCTCGCCGATGCCGGCGTGGGCGGCCCGGACGATGTCTGCGCGGCGCTCGGGCCGACGCTGACCACGTCGTTCGACCGGCTGACTTTCGCCTCTCGCCATGGCTCCGAGCGGCTGACCTGCGACCTCGGCGTCAGGCTGCGCGCGCCGGATGGCGCCGCGGCCGTGATGAAGGAGGACCACGTCCTGATCGAAACCAAGTCCGAGGATGGCGAGAGTCCGGCCGATCGCGAGCTGGAGCGAATCGGGATCCCCTCGATCTCGCTCAGCAAGTACCGCGTCGGTGTGGGTTTGGTTGGCGGCGCGCAGGGCTCCGGTCCGCAGCCGGGCAGCGAGCTGTTCAAATAATTGCGCCGAGCGCGATGAGTTTTCCGACGGTCTCCGGTCATTAGCGGCAAGACCCCAGCCGCAAGGAGACCACCGTGAATTCCCACCTTCTTCAAGCCAGCGCCGATAGCCACAACGCCGACCTGCGCCGCCACGCCGAGCACGCCCGCCTCGCCTCGAGCGCGTCCCGGACTCGTCATCCGCTCGCCGGCCGCGTTCGCTCGATCCGCTCCCGCTTGGCCGCCCGCTCGGTGCGGGTCCCGGCCGCGGGCTCGATGGCGTAGCCGAGCGCGTCACGCATCGACGAGGGCGTAGAGTCCTCGTCGATGAGCACGCCGGTGAAGCTCAAGGCGCGCGCCGTCGCGGCTTCGCTGGTTGAGCGAGTACCGACCCCGGCCGCCAGGCCGCTCGCGGTGCCGCCCGCGGGGAGCGGTCTCGAGCCCGTGTTGGGCGACCCCGGCATCCCGATCGTTGGCCACACGATCGAGTTCCTGCACGACGGGCTTCGCCACGCGCGTGACTACCACGCGCGCTTCGGCACGGTGTTCTGGCTGAACGCGCTCGGCGGCCAATGGGTGCAGGTCCTCGGTCCCGACGCACTCGAGACCGTCCTCGTCAACCGCGAGCGCGCGTTCTCCAACAAGCTCGGCTGGGATCCGTTGATCGGCGCGTTCTTCGAACGCGGTGTGATGCTGATGGACTTCGAGGAGCATCGCCACCACCGCCGGATCATGCAGCAGGCGTTCAAGCACGAACGCCTCGTCGCTTACCTGGAGCGGATGAACCCGGCCATCGCCCGCGGGATTGGCCGCTGGCAGCCCGGCACCGGGTTTCAGCTCTACCGGGCGGCCAAGCAGCTAACCCTCGACATCGGGACCGAGGTGTTCGTCGGCACCGAGCTGAGCGCTCAGTCGGATCGTCTCAACGCGGCCTTCATCGACGTCGTCATCGGCGGCCAGGCCATCATCCGGGCCGACGTGCCGGGCGGAAAGTGGCATCGCGGCCTGGAGAGCCGCCGCGTGCTGGAGGATTACTTCCGCAGTCAGCTCCCGGCCAAGCGGGCGAGTCACGGAGATGACCTGTTCAGCGTCCTGTGCCGGGCCGAGAGCGAAGACGGCGAGCGCTTCAGCGACGAAGACGTCGTCAACCACATGATCTTCGCCCTGATGGCGGCTCACGACACAAGCACGATCACGCTCACGATGATGGGCTACTACCTGGCCAAGTATCCGGAGTGGCAGGAGCGTCTACGCGCCGAGTCCCAGGCCCTCGGCAAGCCGGCGATCGGCTATGACGACCTCGAGGCCCTGCGCTCGATGGACCTCGTATTTAAGGAGACATTGCGGATCAACGCGCCCGTCGGCACGCTCGCGCGTCGCGCGATCAAGGACACCGAGATCGATGGCCGATTCATCCCGGCCGGCACCAAGCTGATGGTCGGCATCTATGCCACCCAGCGGATGGAGCCTTGGTGGCGCGAGCCCGACACGTTCGATCCAATGCGCTTCAGTGACGAGCGCCGCGAAGACGCCTCGCACAAGTACGCCTGGGTCCCGTTCGGCGGTGGCGTACACAAGTGCATCGGCATGCACTTCGGCGGGATGGAGGTCAAGGCCATCCTGCACCAGCTCCTGCTGCGCAACTCGCTGCACGTCAGACCTGACTACGAACCCGTCCTCGACTACGGCACGGGTCCGTTCCCGGGCGACGGCCTGCCGCTCGAGCTACGGCCGCTGCAAAGCTAGAGAGGCCGCCCGGGGCCTACTCATTCCGAGCCGGTCCAGAAACGACCACCGACCCAGCCGTACCACGACTCGACCTCGATCCAGGCGCTGACGCGAGGACTCTCGCGGTCGGGGTACGGCCCGCCCATGTAGTGATTTGACAGCCGGTCGATGTCTTTGAGCCCTTCGTCGGGTTCAAGCGAAGCGGCGCGCCCGCGCAGCGTGATCTGGCGATACCACTCGTCCGCACCGAGAATGGTGATCGAGACGCGCGGATCGTTGCGGATGTACTGCAGGCGTTTGCGGGCCTCGTCCATGTTGACGAGCACCCGGCCGTCGTCCCAGATGTACCACGTGGCCGCTGTGTGCGGAGCGCCGTCCGGCATCAGCGAGGCGATAACCGACGGGTTGGGGCGAGCGAGGAATTCACTGAGCTCTTGAGGGAGGGGTGGCTTTGGCATGCCCCCGCTTATACCCAGATCGAGCTGCGCCTGGCGCGCGCCCATCGCCAGGCACCAACATTCGTCCGCTTTACTCGTCCGATGATGCCCGCGGACATATAGCCTGGGTATGGATTTCGGGGCGATGGACGCCAACGGAGACGACGGAGGCCGAGCACGGCGAAGCGACGATGCGCTCGAGCGCTGGCTGCTGGCGACGGCGAGCCTGCTCGAGGGGATCCCGGATTCCGTCGTCGCCGCGGCGGGCGACGGCCGGATCGTGTTCGTCAACAGTCTCGCCGAGGGGCTGTTCGGCTACCCGCGTGATGAGCTGCTCGGAGAGCCGGTGCAGACGCTGTGGCCTGAACGGGTGCGCGAGCGCTACACGCGCAACATGGAGCTCTACTTCGGCACCGCGCACGGCCTGCGCTTCACGACCGAGGCGTGGGGACTGCGCCGCGACGGTTCCGAGTTCGTCGGCGAGATGAGCTGGGGCGTCGTCGAGACCACGGGGGGACCGCTGCTGCTCGCCATCGGACGTGACATCACCGGCCGGCGTGCCACCGAAGCGCGACTGCGTGCGGTGGCCACGATGAGCGAACGGGCGCTCGCCGGTGCCGACCCGTGGGAGCTGGCCAGCGACGGGGTCGAGCTGCTGCGCGACTCGATGCCGATCGCCGGCGCCGTCGTCCGCCTTTCCGGCGGCGCCACGCTCGCCTCCTACGGGACGGTTTCCGAGCCAACCCTGCGCGTCCCGATCGGGCGCGGCGATGTGTTCCTCGTCGCCGCGGAGGGCCCACTCGCCGACGAGGAGGTCAGCCTCGTCCACGCCGTGGCCAACATCCTGGCCACCGCCCTGACGCGCCTGCGCAAGGAGGAGCGCATGCGCCACGAGGCGGTGCATGATCCGTTGACCGGGCTTGCCAACCGGACTCTGCTGCGCGACCGGCTCGAGCACGCGCTGGCGCGCTCTGAGCGCGACGGCAGCCTGACCGGCGTTCTCTTCCTCGACCTCGACGGCTTCAAGCAGGTCAACGACGCCCACGGGCATGCCGCGGGCGACGAGGTCCTGGTCGAGCTGAGCCGCAATCTGCGCCACGCCGTTCGCCCCGGGGACACCGTGGCGCGTCTGGGCGGGGACGAGTTCGTCGTCGTCTGCGAGGACGTCGACGAGAGCGCCGTCGTCGCGGTCGCCGACCGCCTCAAGACCGCCACCGAGGCGCCGTTGCTTGCCGGCGGAGCCGGGCACACGCTGTCGGCCAGCATCGGGATCGCGCTCGGGCAGCACAACCCGGACACGCTGATGAGCGATGCCGACGCCGCGCTGTATCGGGCCAAGGCCGGCGGGCGCGGCGGGGTCGAGTTCTCACGGAGGCCGTGAAGGCACCGCCTCCCGCCGCTGAGCTGCTGGCCCACGACGACTTGGCTCGAGTCAGCGACCGATGAGTCACGCTCCGTGCCGTCGTCATACGGCGCGGAGGTGAGACATGAACAACGAGCTGACCGAATTCACAGCCCGGGCGGAGCGCCACCGGCACGAGCTGCTGGTCCATTGCTACCGGATGATGGGCTCCTACGAGGACGCCGAGGACATGGTCCAGGAGACATTGCTGCGGGCATGGCGGCGGAGTGATACCTACAAGGGCGAGGCTCCGTTCCGCGCCTGGCTGTACAAGATCGCCACCAACGCATGCCTCGATGCGCTGCGAAGACGTCCTCGGGTCGCCGCGAGCGGGGGCGTCGAGGTTCCCTGGCTACAGCCGTTTCCCGACCAGTTGCTAGATCCGCCGACCGACGACGTGGACGCTCCCGATGCGGTGGTTGTCGCGAAGGAGACGATCGAGCTCGCCTTTCTGGTAGCGATTCAGCACCTCCCGCCGCGCCAGCGCGCCGTCCTGTTGGCACGCGATGTGCTCGATTGGTCGGCGGCCGAGACGGCGCAGCTGCTCGATCTGAGCGTGGCCGCGGTCAACAGCGCCCTACAGCGTGCCCACGCGACAATGCAGCAGAACCTCGGGGCACGTCGCACCGATTGGGCGCCAGCCGAGCCCTCGCCGGACGAGCGGACCGTGCTCGACGGCTACCTCGCCGCGCACCATCGAGGGGACGCCGATGCACTGGCTGCTCTGCTCGGCGATGAGATGCGCTTCACGATGCCGCCGCAACCCCTGGTCCTCGATGGCGCCGGCTTCGTGGCCATGTGCCGCGATTCGTTCACCGGCCCGAGGTCGATCGGCGAGTACAAGCTCGTGCCGACCCGGGCGAATCGGCAGCCCGCGGCCGCCAATTACGTTCGGCCGGCCGGCGCTCAGTGCTTCCGCGCCCTCTCGCTCGACGTCCTGCGGATCGAGCAAGGCCGGATCGTCGAGGTGACGACGTTCGAGCCGCACCTGTTCACGGCCTTCGGGCTGCCTGAAGCGTTGTGAGAAGCGGCTGTGCCGAGGCGCCCGCCCCGCGTCGATCGTGCGGGTGTCGAGTCCGACCGATGAGTGATCGCTCCCGCTCTCGTCGCACCGCCATGACCAACGCGCATACCCCAGCCAAAGCCGGCCGCCGGGAATGGCTCGGCCTGGCCGTTCTCTCACTTCCCTGCCTGCTCATCGCCCTCGACGCCTCGGTGCTCAACCTCGCCGTCCCGGCGATCAGTGCGGATCTCCATCCGAGCAGCAGCCAGCTGCTGTGGATCCTCGACATCTACAGCTTCATCCTGGCCGGCTCGCTGATCACGATGGGCCGCCTCGGCGACCGCATCGGACGACGGCGGCTGCTGATGGTCGGTGCGGGCGCGTTCGGACTGGCTTCGGCACTGGCCTCCGCCTCTGACTCCGCCACCGCCTTGATCGTCTCGCGGGGCGCGCTCGGCCTGGCCGGCGCCACGCTGATGCCGTCGACGCTCGGCCTGATCCGCGAGATGTTCCCCGACGAGCGCCAGCGCGCCGCCGCAATAGGCGTGTGGGGCGCCAGCCTGTCGCTCGGCGGCGCGGTCGGGCCGCTGATCGGCGGCGCGCTGCTCACCCTGTCCTCCTGGCACGCCGTGTTCCTGCCCGCCGTGCCGGTCATGGGCCTGCTGCTGCTGTTCGGCCCACGCACGCTGCCGGAGGCGCGCGATCCGGCGGGCGCCCGGCTCGATCTGGCCAGCGCCGCCCTGTCGACCGCCGCGATCCTCGCCACCGTGTATGGCTTCAAGCATTACGCCATGCACGGCCCTGACGCGATCAGTTCGGCGTCGGTCGCAGCCGGGCTGGCCCTCGGCACCGTGTTCATCCGCCGCCAGGCCCGTCTCGAGGACCCGCTGGTCGATCTCTCGCTGTTTCGCCGGGCGGCGTTCACGGCTTCTCTGGCCGGCAACGCACTGGGATTTGCCTTGATCGCCGGTATCGGACTGTTGGTCGGACAGGAGCTCCAGCTCGTGCACGGGCTGACCGCGCTCCAGGCCGGTGTGTGGGGCGTTCCCACGTTCGCCGCCTTCATCGCCGGCGACTTGGCCGCCCCGCTCCTCGTGCGCCGACTCAGTCCGGCGAGCGTGATCGCGGGCGGGCTCATGGTTGCCGCGGCGGGCTTCCTGCTGCTGACGGACGCCGAACACGACGGGCTGACCGTGCTCGTCAGCGCGTCGGTGATCTCATCGCTCGGGCTGGCGCCGGTGTTCAACCTCGCGGCCAGTCAGGCTCTCGAGCACGCACCGGCGGGTCGCGCCGGCGCCGTGTCGGGGCTGTCGGAGACGAGCACCGAGCTCGGCTTTGCGCTTGGACTGGCACTGCTGGGAGCGTTCGCCAGCGCCGTCTACCGGTCGGGCGTCCACGTCGCGGCGGCGCGAGACAGCCTCGGCGCCGCCATCCATCTCGGCAGCCCAGCCGTCGCCAACACCGCCCGCCACGCGTTCACGCACGCCCTATCGGTCACCTCGGCGCTCGGTGCCGGGCTGGCGATCCTCGCCGCCGCGGCGCTCGTGACCCTGCTCACGCGTGAGCGCCGCCGCGCGCAGGTCGAGCTCCTCGCCGGCGCCTAGCCAGCGGCGTTTTACGGGAAGAGCAGCGTCTTGCCGATCGTGGCGCGAGCTTCGATCGCGCGGTGAGCCTCGGCCGCGCTCGCCAACGGCAGCTTCTGCCCAATCACGGGCCGGAGCTCGCCGGCGGCCGCGGCGCGGATCGCCTCGGCGCTCAGCGCCGCCATCCGAGCCGGATCCGGGGCGGCGCCGCGAAGCAGAGTGACGCCACGGTCGCGCAGCTCGTCCTCTGCGATCGAGACGAACTGACCGGACGCCATTCCGAATCCGCACAGACGTCCGCCCGGCCCCAGCAGCTCAAAGCCGGCGCGGCCGATCGGGCCACCAACGCCGTCGAACACGACGTCGAGCCGGTCACCGTCCAGCAGCTCGGCCAGCTCAGCAGTCCACGACGGAGAGCGGTAGTCGACAAGGATGTCGGCGCCGAGCGCCTCAGCCGTCTTCAGCTTGCGCTCACCGCCGGCCGCGGCCACCACCCGCGCGCCGGCGCGCTTGGCCAGCTGCACGAGCAGCGCGCCAACGCCGCCCGCCGCTGCCTCGACCAGGACCGTCTCTCCGGCCTGGATCGCCGAGCGTTCGATCAGCCCGACCGCGGTGCGGCCATCGGCAAGCAGGGCGACGGCGACGTCGGTTGCCAGCTCGCCGGGCACCGGGAGTACGGTGGCAGCCGCGACAGCTGCCAGCTCGGCGTAGCCGCCGCTGCCGCCCGTGGTCGAGACGACTCGCGCTCCCAGCAAAGCAGTGTCGAGGTCGGACCCGACGTCGGCCACGACGCCACCTACCCCATTGCCGGGGACCACCGGCAACTCAGGGAGCATCGATGCGTGCGGCGCGCGTCCTGCCCTGATCTGGGTTTCCACGAATGTGACGCTCGCGAATTCGACATCGATAAGCGCATCGCCCGGGCCAACCACCGGGTCTGCCACCTCGCGCTGCACCAGGACATCCGGCGCACCGAAGCGCTCCATCACGATCGCCTTCATCCGGCCGGCTCCGGGCTGGTCATGGCGCCGATCGTGCCCGTCCTGCCGGCCAAGGACAACCGGCAATTGGTCCTAGGACCGGTCGGCGAGCCGGACGGAGCGCGAGTGGCGTACGTCGGTCATGCCGGTTCCAGCTCGGAGGTGCGCGCCCGCCACCGCTGCTCGATCGTCTGCATCATCAGCGGATACACGACGAGATGGCGAAACGGCGAGATCGCAGCCAAGTACGCCTTGCCCAGCAATCCGTTTGGCTTGACCAGCACAGCCATCTGCCCGCGATAGCTGCCGCGGCTCTCTTCGACCCAGCCGAGATGCAGCACGCCGTGCACGGTCTGGTTGGCGATCTCGAGCGCCCATTCGTCCTCGGTCAGGTAGAGCGGCCTGAATGGCGCGTCGGGGCGCGTCGGCCCGACTGGGCCTTCGCGTAGGTCGTCCGGCAGCCGGTCGCGGAGCGTCTGCACGCGCGAGCCGAGTCCGGTCCGCGGATCGTCCCAGCCAAGCGCCCCCCCTATCGCCGCGCGGACTGCGAACAGGAGGCGAACCACGGCCGGGCCCCCGCGCGCTGGATCGAACGCCGAGAACAGCCGCACCAGGTCCGGGAACTCGTCGGCGCCGCCAGGCGTCGGTAGCGCCCAGGCATCAAGGAGCTCGAAGTCGGGCGTCAACTCATGGATTCGCCAGGGGCGGGAGGTGTGTGTGCTGTTCGGAAGCCTCATGCGATGTGTCGACCGGCCCCAAAGACTAACATACATGCATGCATGTATCTAGGTTGACGCAGTCCGAGCGCAGCGCTCGGACCCGAAGCGCACTGCTCGGGTCGGCCGCGCGCGGGCTGTCCCGTCACGGCTACGGCAACCTCGTGCTGGACGACGTAGCCCGCGAAGCCGGCTACACCCGCGGCGCGCTCTACCACCAGTTCAGGGACAAGGAGGATCTCGCGCTCGCGGTGCTTTGCTGGGCCGACGAGACGTGGCGCCACGAGGTGGGCGCGCTGGCCGACCATCAAGCCGAACCGGTGGCGGCGCTTCTTGCGATGGCGCGGGGGCACGCGATCCTGTGCCGCCGGGACATCGCGCGCGTGGCGATGGCGCTCCGCGTGGAGTTCAGCGGCCGCGATCATCCGATCGCCCGCGAGCTCGAGCGGGTCCAGTCGGGGTTGGTCAAGCGGTTGGCCCGGCTGATTAACGCCGGCCGCAAGGATGGCTCGATACCGCCGGGACCGCCGGCAAGAGCGGTGGCCCTAGCTCTGATCGGTGCGCTCGAAGGTACCGTCATCACGTTGGCCGGTGAGGCGCCGCACGACGCGCGGCTGGCGGCTCGCGCCGCGGCCGGCGTCCTTGGCGTGGCGGCCGACTAGCGAGACGGCGTTCAGCTGCTGGCCTCCGGCGCCAGCCGACCGACCCAGCCGCGCATCCCCAGCAGCAGCACGCCGGTGGCCACGGCGCACACCGCGGCGAGCGCGGTGCCCGCGATCAGCGCGTGGTGAAAGCCGCTCACGTAGGCCGCCGGGTTTCCACCGAACGCGCCACCGGCCGGGACGAGCGTCCCCAGGGCGGCGATCCCGATGGCCACGCCGGTCTGGCGGAACGTGTCGCTGGCGCCCGAGGCGAGCCCGCTTTGATGCGCCGGCAGCGCATCGAGCGCGAGCGCGCTGGCCGCCGGGTTGAAGATGCCGGTGCCGAAGCAGCAGATCAGCACGCCGGGGAGGATCGCCGTCCATGACGAGGTGGTGGTTGTCAGCAGCATCGAGGCCATCCCGACGGCAACCAGGCCGAGGCCGACGGCCGCCAGCTTGGCCGGGTGCACCCGGGAGGCGAACTGTGCCGTCAGGCCCGAGACGATGAACATCAGCACCGTGCCCGGCAGATAGACGAGGCCGGTCTCGATCGGAGGCAGTCCGAGGACGCCCTGAAGGTAGAGCGTGATGTAGAGAAAGATGGCGAAGAACGTCGAGGCGATCCCGAACACCGCGACCTGTGCGCCGGTGAAGCGACGCTCGCGGAATAGCGAGAGCGGCAGCATCGGCGACGCGGAACGCCACTCGACAACGACGAACGCGCCGAGCAACACCACCGCGCCGGCGAGCGCGGCGAGGATGCCGGGACTGCCCCAGCCGTCGCCGTTGCCGCGCAACAGGGCGAGGATCAGCAGGAACAATCCACCGATCAGCGTGACCTGACCCGGCCAGTCGACGCCGCGTGCGTGTGGATCGCGGCCCTCAGCCACGCGGCGGACGGCGATCAACGTGGCCACCACGCCGATCGGGACGTTGATGAGAAAGATCGCCCGCCAGCCGAACGCGTCGGTCAGGGCGCCGCCGACGAACGGCCCGATGGCGAACGCAGCGCCGATCGTCGCGCCAAAGGCGGCCAGGGCCTTGGCACGCTGGCCGGGCTCGGGCGTGACCTGCGCGATCAGCGCCAGCGCCGTGGCGAAGAGCACAGCTGCCCCCATGCCCTGCACGGCCCGCGATGCGATCAGCGTCCCGATCTGCCCCGCGGCGCCACAGGCCGCGGAGGCGGCGGTGAAGACGACCATGCCGATCACGAACAAGCGCCGGCGTCCGAGCCGATCGGCGACCGCACCAGCTGTGAGCACCGTCGCGGCGAGCGGCAGCGTGTAGGCGTCGAGGACCCATTGGAGCCCGCTCAACCCGGTCTTCAGGCCGCTGGCGATGTTCGACAGCGCGGTGTTGATCACGCTGATGTCGAGCATCAGCATGGCGGTGGCGATGCACGCCACGGCAATCGTGGCCGTGCGGCTCGACCGGATCATCCGTTTCATCGGGCTTCCTTTCGGCGAAGTGGCGATGGCGATGGTCGCGTGCCGCAGCGCATTCGCCAATCCCACATGTCTGGGATCTCCCCGCCCCCCGCAGATGGGGGATTCCGGCGCCGCGAGCCGAGGAGTACGCTCGCTTCATGTCCGTCCTGGGTGCGCGCGCGGCCGCTGTCCGCGAGACGATCGCCGAGCTGTCCGATCAGCCACCGACCCCTCAGGATCTCGTCGAGGAGGTGGCCGAGCGGGTGCGCAAGGTCGTGCCCTACGACGTCGGCGCATGGATGACCACCGATCCCGCGACCCTGCTGCCGACGGCGATCGCAGCTGTCAACAGCTCCCCCGCGCAGCACGTGGCCTATAGCCGAGCGGAGCTGATCGAGGCGCCGGATGACTTCAACAGCTACCAAGAGATGATGCGCTTGGGTCAGGCCGCCGCGGCGCTGAGTCTCGCCACCGGCGGCGACCTCGAGCAGAGCCACCGCTACCGCCAGGTGCACGTGCCGTTTGGTCAAGGCGATGAGCTGCGGATGGTGGCCCGAGACGCCGGCTCCGCCTGGGCGATCGCCTGCGTCAGCCGAGCCGACGATGTTCCGAACTTCACCGCCGAGGAGGTCCGTTACGTCGCCTCGATCGCCGAGCATGTCGGCGCCGGCATCCGCAAGGCGCTGACCCGCCGGCCGTCCGACGAGCCGACCGTGCGCTCACCGGGCATGCTGGTGCTCAGCCAGACGCTCGATGTCGAAGCCTCGACGGGCGAGGCGGACCGCTGGCTGGGCAAGCTGACTCCGACGTTCCCGGGCACGCTCCCGGGCCCGATCACGGTCGTGGCGATGCAGGCCCTGGCCAACGCGGAGCGCCAGGCACCCGTGCGCCCGGCGCGACTGCGCATGCAGGTCCCGGGTGGCTGGCTGCTGATCCACGCCGACGTGCTCAAGGATCCGAGCGGCGGTGCCGACCGCGTGGCTGTCGTCCTCGAGCCGGCCGATCGGGCAGAGCTCGTGCCCCTGCTGCTGGCGCTACATGGGTTGAGCGGCCGCGAGCGCGAAGTGGCCGAGCTGCTCGTCGCGGGCCTCGGTACTGATGAGATTGCGGCGCGTCTGCACATCTCCCGCCACACCGTGCGCGATCACGTCAAGTCGATCTTCGCCAAGGTCGGCGTGACCAGCCGCCCCGAGCTGACAGCCGTCCTGGCGCAGGAACCCCTGGCCGCGTAGCGCGTGGCCGGCGTTCGGATCGGTCTGGTCGGCTACGGCTTCGGCGGGCGCTACTTCCATGCTCCATTCATGGCCGACGCGCCCGAGTGCGACTTTCTCGGCGTCGTCACCACCTCCCCGCGGCGGCGCGAGGCGTTCGCGGCGCAGTTCCCCGGCCGGGCGACATTCGACTCGCTGGAGCAGCTCGCGGAGGCCGGCGCCGAGGCGGTCACGATCTCCACACCGGCGGACACGCACGCCGAGCTGACCCAGCGAGCCCTCCACCTCGGCCTTGCCGTGGTGTGCGACAAGCCGTTCGCGCTGAACGCGGCCTCGGCGCGTGAGACGGTGGCGCTGGCGCAGCAACTCGGGCGCCCACTCACCGTGTACCAGAACAGGCGCTGGGATTCTGACTTCCTCACTGTGCAGCGAGCGCTCGCCGATGGGCTGCTGGGAGAGGCGGTGCGCTTCGAGTCGCGATTCGAGCGCTTCGCGCCCGACGACGGGCCGCCCGCCTCCGGTGGCGGCACGCTGCTCGACTTCGGCAGTCATCTGGTCGACCAGGCACTGGTGCTGTTCGGCCCAGCTCGCAGCGTGTACGCCGAGATGGACGCCGGCGAGCAGGCGGACGGACTAGACGACGACGTGTTCGTAGCGATCACGCACGCCAGCGGCGTCCATTCTCACCTGTGGGGGAGCTGGCGCCAGCACGCACCGGGACCTCGCTTTCGCGTCACCGGGACAACGGGCAGCTACATCGTCGTTCCGGACATGGACGGCCAGGAACAGCTGCTCGTGGGCGGTCACACGCCGGCCACTTACGCAGAATGGGGGCGCGAGCCTCGGGAACGCTGGGGCCACATCTTCCACGGCGGACACCCAGAGCTCCTGGCATCCGAGCGCGGAGCTTGGGATCTCTTCTACCCTGCCTTCGCCGCCGCTGTCCGTGGGGCGGGGCCGGTGCCGGTCGACCCGCTCGGCGCACTCGCTACCGCCGAGGTTCTCGACGGCGCGCGGGAGAGTGCGCGGAGCGGACGGACCGTCCTCATCTAAGAGCGATGACTTTCCGGCGGCCGCGCAGTCTTAATCAAAAACGCGCGACCGCAAAATGGAAGGTAGGAATATGGCGGAGCACAAGATCGGAACCCGCGAGGAATGGCAAGCGGCTCGGGACGAACTCGCCAAGCTCGAGGCCGAGCACGCCGAACTCGGCCGGAAGGCGACCGAGCAGCGGCGGCAGCTCCCGTGGGTTCCCGTCGAGAAGGAATACGTGTTCGACACCGAGGACGGCAAGAAGACCCTCGCCGAGTTGTTCGACGGGCGTTCGCAGCTGCTCGCCTACAACATCATGTTCGGCCCCGACTACTCGATCGGCGCCTGCCCGGGCTGCACCAACCTCGGCGATGAGCTGAGCGGCACGCTCGTGCACCTGGCTCATCGCGATGTGACGCTGATCTGCTTCTCACGCGCGCCGATCGATCGCCTGACCGAGTACAAGCGGCGGATGGGCTGGGAGTTCCCGTACGTCTCGACGTACGACACGGACTTCCCGTTCGACTTCGGCCTCGCGCTGAAGCCGGAGCAGGCGGCGGAAGTTCCCCAGATCAAGGAGATGGTCGATAACCCGCCCGGGTGGCTGGAGCACTGGGCCGGACAGGTCGGAGCCAAGCTCGAGGATGGCCTGCGTGAGAATCCCAGCTACATCGCCTTCGCGCGTGACAACGGGACGGTCTACCACACCTACACGGTGTCGGCGCCCGATCCCTTCGTCGCCCCGTACCACGCGTTCCTCATCGACCGCACGGCGAATGAAGAGGCGCCCGATCCGACCGCCTGGCGCAAAGACGAATACCCCGACTGATTGTCGACCGCCGCTAACGCCTGCTGATTTCCACGCGGCGAATCTCGCGTAGCACCGTCTGGAATCCCTCCCGGTAGCCGCGCAGGTAGTCATTCTCGTCCTCGGCGGCCAGGAATCTGCGCCGGCCGAGGGCCTGCAGGCAGTAGCGGCGCAGATCATCGAGTGTGTGGTCCGTCCGCGCCGCGTGCTGCTGGGCGCGCCACAACGCGGCCCGGCGTCCGCTCAGCTGTGCGTCGCGGGGCGCCTGATCGAGCTCCGCCAACCTTTGGCGGATCGAAGGGATGAGCTCCATCGCCAGCATCGTCACCTGAAGCGTCACGGACCTGGGTGGCCGAGGAAACGAAATATATGTTCGCTTTCTCGGCCAGGCCCCACCGGCCCACGCTCAGTCGAGCGACTTCTCCAACCAGTGGTCCGCGAATGGCTCGTCGTTGAACCGCGGCACGTCCACCCAGCCCGACGCGAGGTAGAGCGAGAGCGCCTCGACGAGCACGCCGCTCGTCTCGATCCGGGCCACACTGGCGCCGCCGGCGCGAGCGCGGGCCTCCAGTTCCTCCAGCAGTCGGCGGCCGATGCCGAGGCCACGAGCCGCCGGCGCGATCCACATGCGCTTGATCTCGGCGGGCGCGTCGGGATGGTGCTTGATCGCTCCGCAGCCGATCGGCTCGCCGTGCAGGTAGACGACGAAGAACTCGCCCGCCGGCGGGCGGACCTCATGGGGCAGCGCGGTGGCGCCGACCGCCGGGTCGAACACCCGGTCCTCCGAGCGGCCGTTGAGCTCGGCCACGTACTCGGCCAGGCAGTACTCGGCATCCGGATCCTCCGGATCGACTGGCCGGATCTCCACGCTGGCCGCGGTGAGTAGCCGCTCGACCTCGCGCATGGCCGCAACCAGCCGTCCTTGCTGCCGGTCGCTGAGCGGCGCCAGCAATGACCGCGCCAGCTCGTCGCTGCGCTCGTCGATGAGCTCGAGTTCCCGCCGGCCGGCTGCCGTGATACGCGCCTCACGCACCCGGCGATCCCCGCCTGTGGCGCTCACCGCGATCAGTCCAGCCTTCTCCAATGCGCGGAGCAGCCGGCTGACGTAGCCCGAGTCGAGCCCCAGCCGGGAGCGCAGCAGCCGCACCTCGCAGCCGTCGAGCCGCCCTATCTCCCACAGCAGCCGCGCCTCTCCGAGGGGCCGGTCCAAACCGAGGAAGTGGTCATTCAGCGCGCCCACGCGCTCGGTCACCGCCCGGTTGAACCTCCGCACCTGATCGATCGCCGCATCGGGCATTCTCTGACCTTAGTCAGCAAATCGCGCGGCGTCAATACCGGATTGGGGTAGCCCAGCCGGGACATGGGTATTGATCAACGGCATGAGGGAACCGCCGGCGCGCAGACGCTCGTCCAATGCAGCAGCCGGCGGCGGGGATGCCAGCCAGCCTTTACCCGATGGGAGGTAGGAGTTGATGTTTCGAACCTCGAGGAGCCGACGTTGGATCCTCGCATTGATCGCTGCGCTCTCGGCGTTGGCCGTGGCGGTGGTGATACCCGGCACCGGTGCCGCGCGCAAGGGCGCACGCGTGTCGGCCGGACTGCCGTACCAGAACCGTGATCTTCCGATCAGCGCGCGCGTGGATGACCTGCTCTCTCGCATGACGCTGGCCGAGAAGATCGGCCAGATGACGCAGGCCGAGCGCGGCAGCGTTGACAGCGACACGTCGACCATCACGAAGGACAATCTCGGGAGCCTGCTGTCGGGCGGCGGCTCGGTGCCTACGCCCAACACTCCGACCGCCTGGGCAGACATGGTCGACCGCTATCAGCGGGCGGCATTGGCCACGCGACTGCACATCCCGTTGATCTACGGCATCGACACGGTGCATGGCGACGGGAATATGTACGGGGCCACCGTCTTCCCGCACAACATCGGTCTCGGGGCCAGCCGCGACCCGGCTCTGGTGCGATCGGTGGAACACGTCGCTGCCCAAGAGACGCGGACGACCGGCCCCCAGTGGGCCTTCGCCCCGTGCATCTGTGTCGCGCGCGATGACCGCTGGGGCCGTACGTACGAATCGTTCGGCGAGGATCCGCGACTCGTGCGCGAGATGGAGACCGCGATCGACGGATTCCAGGGCCCGCCCGGCCACCTCTCCGATCCGGACCGCGTGCTGGCGACCGCCAAGCACTTCGCCGGTGACGGCCTGACCACCTACGGCACCGGATCGAACATGCACACGACCGGGAATTACCCGATCGACCAGGGCGTCGATGAAGTCAACCACCCCACGTTCCGCCGGCTCGCACTCTCGCCGTACGTGACCGCGGTGCGCGTGCACCACGTTGGCTCCGTGATGCCGTCCTACTCGGACGTCGACTGGACCGAGGATGGGCTCGGCAACCGGATCAACATGCACGGCAATCGGGACCTGATCACCGGCTGGCTGAAGGACAGGATCGGCTTCAGCGGGTTCCTGATCTCCGACTACAACGGCATCGATCACATCAATCCCGAGACGTACACGTTCGCTCAGAAGGTGGCCGCGGGCGTGAATGCCGGCATCGACATGTTCATGCAGCCGCAGAACTTCGAGCAGTTCGAGTCAACGTTGACCGATCTGGTCAACGCCGGTCAGGTACCGATGGCACGGATCGACGATGCGGTGCGCCGCATCCTGACCAAGAAGTTCGAGCTGGGACTGTTCGAGCATCCGTTCACCGACCGCCGCTACATCAGCCAGGTCGGCTCGCGGGCGCACCACGCACTGGCCCGCCGAGCGGCGTCCGAGTCGGCCGTGCTGCTCAAGAACCGGCGCAACACGCTGCCGGTCCGCGGCAACCAGGACATCTATGTGGCCGGCAGCAATGCCGACAACATCGGCAACCAGGCCGGCGGCTGGACGATCACCTGGCAGGGTGGCTCAGGCGCGTTGCACAAGATCCCCGGGACGACGATCCACGACGGGATCCGCCAAGACGCCCGCGGGCACGTGACCTACAGCCAGGACGCCTCGGCGCCGATCCCGCATCGCGCGGTCGGCATCGTGGTGGTCGGCGAGACCCCCTACTCCGAGGGCTTCGGCGACGTCGGCGGCCCGCAGTGGGCCTACGACTCCGACGACACCGGCCCGCGACCGCCGAAGACGATGCAGTTCTCGGCCGCTGACAGCCAGGCGATCGATCGCGTGTGCTCGCAGGCCAGGCGCTGCGTCGTGGTGGTCGTCTCCGGGCGCCCGATGATCATCGATCCGGCGCAGCTGCGCGCGATGGACGGTCTCGTCGCGGCGTGGCTGCCGGGTAGCGAGGGCGTCGGCATCGCCGATGACCTGTTCGGTGAGCACGCGTTCACCGGCCGCCTACCGGTTACGTGGCCGCGAGCGCTCAGCCAGGAACCGATCAACATCGGCGATCGCAACTACGACCCGCTGTTCCCGTTCGGGTACGGGCTGCGTACGCGGACAAGGTGAGCCATTGGCCGGCCGCCGGGCGTCGACGAGCCCGGCGGTCGGCCCTCGGCTGCGAGTAGGATCCCGCCGCGGAGGTCGCGGGATGGCTGCAGGCGGGAACTTGGACACCGCGCGGACGGGGCCGCGCATTACGAGACGGGACCTGGTGGCGAGCGCCGCCGGTGTCGGCGCCACGCTGGCCCTCGGCGGTTGTGGTGGCGGCGGGTCATCGACTTCGAGGACAACAGCGACCGTGCCGGCCAGCCCGTCGTCGCTGCTGGCCGGCGTCGAGGCCTACGCCCACCAGCTGGTCGGCAGTCCGAACCCGCGCGCGGTCGGGTGCGCGTACGCCGCGATCGACGGGATGCAGCAGGTAGCCGGCGCGGCCGGGCAGCTGTCCGCCGACGCCGCAGCAGCTGAGCCCGCGCGTGCCGACAGCCTGTTCGAGATCGGGTCGGTGACGAAGGTGTTCACGACCACGCTGCTCGCCCAGACGATCGAGTCGCCGCAGCAGCACATCACCCTCACCACGCCAGTCGGGCCATACCTCCCCGCCGAGATCACCAACCCAGAAGTCAAAGCGCTCACGTTCGGCGAGCTGGCCAGCTACAGCAGCTGCCTCGTCACTGCCGCGCCCGGCCAGAACCTCGCCACTTACACAGTGCCTCAGCTCGCCCAGTTCCTGAACGGTCCCAACCCGTTCGTGTCTGGATGCACGCCCGGTGCGAGCTACTTCTACTCGAACCTCGCTGTCGGACTCCTGGGATACACGCTCGCCACCATCTGGAACAGCTCGTGGGACGAGCTGCTCCGGCACAAGATAACCGGCCCGCTCCAGATGCCGGACACGGTCCGCACTCCCGACGCGGCGCAGAGCGCCCGCCTGGCCACGGGCTACGGACCGAACGGCCCCGCCCGCGCGATCGCCGGCGCCCCGTTTCTCGGCAGCGGCGGCGTCCTCAAGTCGACGGCCAACGACATGCTCCGCTTGCTGGCCGCCCAGCTCGACCCGAGCCACGCCCCCGGCACGCTGAGCAAGGCCATTTCCGCCACGCAAATCAAGCAGAATGGCGGAGCGGGAAGGCCTTCAGTGGGACTCGGCTGGTTTCTTCAGTCGACGACCAGCGACCAGCCGGCGCTCTCGAAGAATGGCGGCACGCGTGGATTCGGGGCCTACATCGCCTTCGTTCCCGCCGCCCGACGTGGCGCGTTCATCGTGACGAACATGCAGCACCTGACGGGCGGGCATGGGATCCGGCCGCTCCTGGGGATCGGAGCGGCCGGCGGCGCTGCTGACACGGGCTGACGGCGACGCCTCAGCCCGCGAGCGGGCGATAGCTCAGTACGGCCACGCCGCTGCGCAGTTGCGTGGCGGCGGTCAACTCGAGTTGGGTTTGAGCGCCTTCCCGGAAGAACAGCTGGCCGTGGCCAAGGCGGATGGGGTGCACTGCGAGATGCAGCTCGTCGAGCAGGCCGGCCTCGAGCAGCGTGTGGCCGAGCAGTCCGTGCCCGTAGATCACCAGGTCGCGCCCGTCCTGCTCTTTGAGCTTGCGGGCCTCGGTGACGACATCGCCGCGGACGACGGTGGCGTTCTGCCAGGTCGGCTGCTCGATCGTCGACGAGAACACGTATTTCGGCATTGCGTTCAGGCGATCGGGGTACGCGCCGGTCTGCTGGGGCATCGTGTCGGCGAAGTACTCGTACGTGCGCCGGCCCATGAGCATTCCGTCGCTGGCGTTCAACTGCTCCAGCGATCCCTGTTGAGCGGCGGCATCGAAGTACTCCATCGCCCAGGCCCGAGGATCGCCAATGACGCCGTCGAGCGTGATGAAGGCGGATTCAATGATCTTTCGCACGGCTGACTCCTAGTGGTTGATTCGGTGTCCCGAAGGGGGGTCCGTCACGCCGCCCCGGCGCCGGCAACTGCTGGGCCCGGCGTCGGCGGTCTCACCCATTCGACGTAGGAAGTCCTGCGATTTGGACACACGGCGGCAGATTCAGTTCCGGCTGAGCGCGTGAAGCCGGCGCGCGAGTTCAGCGCGCTCGATGTCGTTACCGCTGATCGCGATCGCGCGCTCGTAGGCGGCGGCGGCGCCGACTTGATCTCCGGCTCGTCGCAGGAGCTCGGCATGCGCGGCGTGAAGCGGCTGATAGCGCTCGAGCGCGGGCTCCCCCAACAGCGGCGCAATCAGCTCGAGCCCGGCCTGCGGACCGGCGGCAAAGCCCACTGCGACGGCCCGATTGAGCTCCACCACGGGTGAGGGCGCCACCTCGGCCAACGCCCGGTACAGCTCTGCGATCCCTGCCCAGTCGGTGGAGTCCTCGTCGGCGGCCTGGAGATGCAGGGCCGTGATCGCCGCCTGGAGCTGATACTCGCTCGGGCGGCGAAAGCGCAGCGCGCGGGCCAAGGCCTCGAGCCCCTCGCGGAGGCGGCTGTCGTCCCACCGCGAGCGATCCTGCTCGGTCAGGCCGACATAGCGCCCGTGATCATCGACCCGCGCCGCGCGCCGTGCGTCGTGAAGCAGCATCAGGGCCAACAGCCCCCACACCTCAGGCTCATCCGGCATCAGGCGCGAGAGCAGCAGCCCGAGTCGGATCGCCTCGGCGCACAGCTCCTCGCGCACCAGTCGATCGCCCTCGGTGGCCGCATAGCCCTCGTTGAAGATCAGATAGATGACGCGCAGGACACCCCGCAGACGGTCCGGTAACTCCTCGTCCTCAGGTACGCGATACGGAATTCCGGCGTCGGCGATCTTGCGCTTGGCGCGGACGATCCGCTTGCCCATGGTTGGCTCGGCGACGAGGAACGCACGTGCAATCTCGCCCGTCGTAAGTCCGCCGAGCGTCCGTAGGGTCAGCGCGACCCGGGCTGAGGTGTCGAGTGCCGGATGACAGCAGGTGAAGATCAGACGCAGGCGATCGTCCACTACCGCGCTCTCCTCGGCATCGACCGGGTGGGTCTGCTGGTCCAGGCGCATGAGCTCTCCGAGGCGCTCAGCCCGATCGGCCACCGAGCGGTCGCGGCGCAGCCGATCGATTGCCCGCCGCCGGGCGGCCACGGTGATCCATGCCCCAGGATTGGCCGGGATCCCGTCCCGCCGCCAAGCCGCCACCGCATCGACGAATGCATCCTGCACGGCATCCTCGGCCAACTGGAAGTTACGGACATGACGGATCAGCGTCGCCAACACGGAAGCGCGCTGCTCGCGGAACGTGCGCGCGATCGCGAGAGCTGGGTCGTCGTAGTTTGGTGGGCCGCCGGTCACTCCACCCCGGGCGGATCAGACGGTCGCGGGATCCGAGCGCTATCGAGAACCGGACGCACTTCTACCGAGCCGTAGCGCGCGAGCGGCAACCGCGCCGCATGTCTCAGTGCCTCATCGAGGTCACCGCATCTGAGCAGGTAATAGCCCGCGAGGATCTCCTTGGTGACGGCAAATGGCCCATCGGTTATCTGCGTCTCGCCGTCCCGGATCCGGACGGTGGTCGCGGTGGCGACCGGGTGCAGCGGCGCGTTGGATATCAGCAGGCCGGCCTCGCGCAGGCTGTCGGTGACCTCGTCCCACAGCGGCATCTCCGCCCAGCGCCGGGCGGACTCCGCTTCATCGCCGTCGCTGGCGTACAGCAGCAGCATGTAGTCGGGCATTCGCTTCTCCTAGTCGGCGGGGAACGTTGTCACCTACTTCGACGCATCGCCACGCCCGATTTGGACACGCGACACTCTCTCAGACGGTGATTCCCTTGGCCTCGAGCTCGCGCCGGGCCGAGTCGCGCTTCTCGAGGCCGTCGATACCCATGGCCGAAAGCACCTCGGGTGTCTTGATGAACTGGATGTCGCGATAGTCGACGACCTGGACATGGTTGCCCCACGGATCTACGAAGTCGAGCGAGCCCGAGGGTTGCACGTCCACGCCGGCGTCCGCGAGCCCGACGCGCGCAGCTTCCTTGTCGTCGACCACGAGGCCGAAGTGCCGGGAGCGATCCGGCGGTTGGGTGCGCGGCGCGGCAATGGCCAGGAACTGGTCGCCCATGTCGATGAACGCCATCCGGTCGCCGTGCCGGCCGCGCAGCTCGAACTCGAACACGCGCCCGTACCAGTCGAGCGCCTCGGCCAGGTCGTCGACCTCCAGGGCCACGTGGTTGATGCCGATCAGGTGCGCCATAGTCATCTCCTCACGCGGATCGCATGCGTTGTGGTCATCCGCGGATCCTGGCGCGTCCGGCGCCGGGTTTCCAGGCGCAATTGGTCCTAGTGCATTGGACGGAGTCGACGACGCGACAGTCAGGCCGCCGTGCCCGCCGGGCGGCTGGCCAGCACGTCGGCAACTTGGTCTGCCAGGAGCTCGATCTGTTTTAAGTCTCCTGAGCAAGGAAACAGCACTGCGTCTGTCACGCCGGCCGCCTGCAATTGCGCGAGCTCGGCGCGGATCTGCTCCCCGTCGGTGAGCGTGTCCGCGCGGGCGAAATCGAAGTAGTCGCGCCCGTAGTAATGCTCGACGTACTCGTCGGCGACGCCATCCGCGTCGGACCCGAGTGCGAAGTAGCGACCGGTCATGATCCGGGGAGACCCGTTGCGCTCCGCCTCGGCCCAATGACGCTCAAGCGCAGCGGCGGCGTCTTTCAGCAGATCGAGACCGAACAGCGGTGCCACCCAGCCCTGGCTCACCGGCCACGCGGCTCGAGCCAACGACGCCGGCACGGTACCGCCGAGTAGGACGCGCGGACTGAGATCCGCCGTCTCCCACTCGGATTGCATCGTCGCCAACGCGGCCTCGAATTGCGCGGCCCGTCCCTTCAGCGGTACGTTGCTGGCCTCATAGTCGGCGGGCCAGCCGCCCATCCCGAGACCCGCGCTCACGCGTCCGTCGGACAGCCGCGCGAGCGAGGCGAGCTGCTTGGCCAGCAGGACCGGGTTATTGCGCCAGCACACGTTTATGACCGAGCTCGTCAGCTCGATCTGGCTCGTACATGCCGCCGCCGCCGAGAGCGCAGTCAGCGGATCGAGGTTGTCGTAGATGAGCCGGTCGATCACGCCGACCGACGCGAATCCTGCTTCTTCGGCTTCGGCCGCCCAGCGGCCGAGCTCCGTCATGTCTGTTCCCGGCACCGCGGCCGGCAACCCGATACCTAGTCTCATGCCGCCATTCTGCGCCGCGCCGGACGCCTCGTCTTGCAGGAAACGGACACGGCGAGGGGCTGGAACGAGCGCGAACGAATATGGTCCAGCTATGCCCTCGGGTCTCCCGTCCTCCCGCCGGCCGACGCGGCTCATCTATGCCCTGGTCGCTCTCCTCACGGCTGCGATCGTCGCCGCCCCGGCTCAAGCTGACGTCGGTCTCGCCCCGGGGAAGATCAAGCACGTCTGGCTGATCATCCTGGAGAACAAGTCCTATGACTCGACATTCACCGGGCTCAACCGCAACACGTACCTGTGGCGGACCCTCCCGGCCCAGGGCGTACTGCTGAAGAACTACCACGGTACCGGCCACGGCAGCCTCGACAACTACACGACGCTGGTGAGCGGCCAGGCAACCGAGCCCGATCTCCAGGTCGATTGCCCCTACTACAACAAGTTCGCCGGCCACGTCGACCGATCGGGATCGCTGCGGCGCAATCCCAACTACGGCCAGATGACGTCGGCCAAGGGGCCGAATGCTGCGGCAGGATCGAACGGCTGCGTGTACCCGGCCAGCGTCCCCACGCTGTTCAAGCAGCTCGACGCTGCACACGTGAGCTGGAAGGGCTACGCCCAGGACCTCGGCAATCCTGACGGGGGCGGGCCGCCTCACAACGCAGGCGTGCGCTACTGCGGCGCGCCCTACCGCAAGCCCGGACGCACGGGCACCACCAAGCAGCCCAACGCAGCGGCCGCGACGGCCACCGA
This sequence comes from Solirubrobacteraceae bacterium, assembly GCA_045805545.1. GTDB lineage: Bacteria > Actinomycetota > Thermoleophilia > Solirubrobacterales > Solirubrobacteraceae > Palsa-465. Next base: position 27,171 of record JBJMLD010000165.1, read on the forward strand.
TCAGTACCTGCCCAAGCACTTCCCGTTCCCGTGGTTCGACTCGGTGCTCCGCTCCGGGGACTGCAACGCGCGGCACATCGCCAATCTGTTCTCGCCCCGTAACGGCCTCTATCACGACCTGCAGCGCCCAAGCCGGACGCCTGCGTTCAACTGGATCACGCCGAACATGTGCAGTGACGCCCACGATGCGGTGTGTCACGGAAACAACCTGTCCGGCGGCTTCCAGGGGCCGACCAGGATCAGGCCGCCCCGGAACTACACGGGCGGGCTGTACGCAGCCGACCTGTTCCTGAAGCACATCATTCCGGAGATCGAGGCCTCAGCCGCATTCAAGGATGGCGGCTTGATCGACATCACCTTCGACGAGGCCTTTCCGCCCTTCACGTTCACCGGCAACAGCTTCGCCAACTCGACGATCGTCGCCCCGAACGCCAAGACCTCGCTCGCCAACGATTCGGCCGCGCAGACGCTGTTCGGACGGCGCGTCCACTTCGAGCCGCCCGGACCGAACACCCCACTGGCCCGGGACTCCCGCGGCAACGCTCTGTTCCCCGGGCCCGGCAACAACCTGTTCCTCGATCGCCCGAGCAGCTGTGTGCAGCAGACGGTTCCGTCACAGCCGCGCGGAACCTGCCTGCTCGGGGCCGCTCAGCATGTCCCGGGACCGCGCACTGACACCGGAGCGAGCGCTCCTGCAGGCAGCGCGACGATCGACGACAACAACGCCGTCATCACGGACCAGGGACGCTCGGTCAGCGGTCCCGGCCTTCCGGCCGGCGCCTTCGTCGGGACGGTTACGAACAGCTTCGTTCACGCCCAAGCGCCGGTTCAGAATGGCGGCTTCGTCGACACGGGGGAGTTCACGCTCGTCGATTCGAGCCGCCATCCGCTGCACACCACCGGCGCGGTCAACGGCGTCACCCTCGGCGCGCGCACGCCCGCCACCGACCCGCTGTTCGACGCGACGCACTCGACGATGGGAGGCGGCGACACCGGAAGCGTGCTGATCAGCCCCTACATCCGCCCCGGCAGCGTGAGTACCGGCTTCTACAACCACTACAGCTGGCTACGCACGATCGAAGACCTGTTCAACGTCCGCTGGGCCTCACGAGGACTCGACGGGCTGGGTCACATCGGCTATGCGGCGCAGCGCGGCCTCGCTCCGTTCGGGCGTGATGTATTCAACCGACCCGGGGGTCGTCCTGTGCCGCGAGCGAGCCACGACGGCGGCATCCCGAGCTGGCTGCGGGCCGTCACCCCGCGACTCACTGCGGTGCGCCGAGCGAGCTTGCGCGCTCCAGTTCTTGCCACCCAGGGGGACACGGTCGCCGTCGACGTCGGTAGGGCGGAGCTGCGCGCGACCGCCGTTGGACCCAAGGTGCCGGCTGCGTCGGGTCTTAGTGCCACCGCCGGTGACGCCGTTTCCGGAACATTCGTGGTCACGCTCGCCGGCGGCGCGCGCCCCGTCACGCTCGCGCCCGCCGCGTTCACCGTGGTCGACGAGTTCGGGATGCTGCACCACCCGGAGGTGTCGGCAGCCGGTGGCGGCGCCGTCCCCGGCCAACTGCGGCCGGGCCAGAGGCTCACGCTGGTTGTTCGCGACGTGCTGCCCGTCGGCAACGGCCGGCTGCAGTGGAGCCCGGCCGGCGGTCGACCGGTCGTGGCTTGGGATTTCGACCTCGAACTCAGCTAAGCACCGCATCGCTCGACTCGAACGCTGCTAACTTACAACCGAATGGTTGTAAGTGGGTTGGCTGATGACGACGTAGACCGCCTGTTTCACGCGCTGGCCGCCGCCACACGCCGGGACGTGTTGCGACGCTGTATCGAGGACGAGCCGTCGGTGTCGCACCTCTCCGAGCTCTATCCGATGAGCTTCGCAGCAGTGCAGAAGCATGTCGCGGTTCTGGAGCGGGCCGGCCTGGTGACAAAGGAGCGTCGCGGACGAGAGCAGCGCGTGCGGACCGATCGGCATGCAGTAGCTCGCGCGCGGCGGGCCCTCGATGAGCTCGAGCGGGCATGGCGCGGCCGGGTCGACCGGATGGCCGATCTCCTGGCGCGGATGCCCGATGCTGAGATCACAGACTCGCCCGCGGACCGCGCCACATGAGCGTCGTCCGCGTCGAGAAGGACTTCGACAGCCCGAGCCTCACGATTGTCGCCGAGTTCGATGCTCCGATCGAGCGCGTATGGCAGCTGTTTGCCGATCCGCGGCAGCTGGAGCGGTGGTGGGGGCCTCCGTCGCATCCGGCGACAGTTGAGAAGCATGATCTGGCCCCGGACGGTGAGGTCAGCTATTTCATGACCGGCCCCGGAGGCGAGCAGTCTCGTGGGCGGTGGCGTGTGCACTCGGTCAATCCCCCGAGATGGCTCGAGTTCACTGACTCGTTCGCCAACCCGGATGGGACACCGAACGCTGCGATGCCCGCCACGTCCGTCCACATGGGGCTGACAGAACATGGCAAGGGCACGCAGATGGAGCTGCGCTTCGGGTTCGAGTCCAGTGAACACATGACGCAGCTGCAGCGTTGGGGGGCGTTCGACGTATTCCCGCAGTCGGTCGGCCAGATGGACGCCGTCCTCGCGAGCTAATGATCACCGTTCGTAACACAGCCTAGGAGGCCAGCTAGTGCGCAAGATCAAATCGAACTTCTTCATTTCTCTCGATGGCGTCGTCGAGGCGCCCGACAAATGGCACTTCCCGTATTTCGACGACGAGATGGGAGCTGCGGTCGGCGCCGGCTTCGTCACCGCCGACGCGATGCTCATGGGCCGCGTTCTCTACGACGAGTGGGCCGCGTACTGGCCCGAGCATGCCGACGAGCCGTTCGGTGACGTGATGAACTCGATGAAGAAGTACGTCGTGTCCGACAGCCTGCGGGCGGCCGAGTGGCAGAACACAGAGCTGATCAAGGGCGACGTGGCCGGCAAGCTCACGGAAATCAAGGCCCAGGATGGTGGTGACATCGCCATGTCGGGCAGCCCGACGACGGTCCGCTGGTTGCTGCGTGCCGGCCTGCTCGACGAGCTCAACCTGCTCGTCCATCCGATCGTTGTCGGAGGTGGCCGCGCTCGGCTCTTTCCGCCCGACGACTCTGAGGTCCACTTGGAGCTCCAGAGCGCACAGCCCTTCAAGAGCGGTGTCCTGAACCTCAGCTATGCCCCGGTCGCGAGGTGATCGATTCGGCCGGCGACCCACATTGCATGTGGTGAGAAGCCAACAGGGCGCCCACCCTGCCGGGCACGACGTGCCCGGCAGGGCTCAGGACCAGCGTTGCGGCGTCCTCACAGCGGGGTTGTACTCGCCAGTCCGGCGAGCACGCCGCTGCTCAGCCGTCAACCGCTCGATCACTTCGATCCGGCGCAGACGGGCTTGGCGATGGTCGCGCCGCAGAGCCCTGATCCAACGGGACCAGCGCCGGCGTGGCGCGCGTGGCAACGAGCGTGCGCTCGCGGCCTGTAAGTCTCCGCGCATGGGAGATCCTCCTTAACAGGTAGTGGCTTAATTCTTCAGCGCTGATTCGTCACTAACGTGACGGTCAAAGCGCGATCATTGGATGCGTTAGCGCCCGAACGCGGGGGGTGTCAGGTCAGGCGCACTGTGTGTGGCAGGGCGTCGGGCGGGCTTAGGTCTTATTCAGCGGTGGATCACCTTCCTCTCTGTTGGGTGTGGCCTTGATTTGGCAACAAAAAAGGCGGCCTATTGGCCGCCCTCGCTTGGGTGTGGCTTGTGCGTGGTGTGCCTAACGCAAGAGCCTCCGGGCGAGGGCATTCGTCTCTCCGTTCTGTGCGCCGCCGCTCATGCGCGACCGCGAGTGGACGGGCGCGCCGGGCGCCGTCGAAAGACGAAGTGAATATGTCGTCGCGGTGGTAATGAGCATGGAACTGATCTCCTGCTTCGGCAAGCCAGGGTAACTCAGCGCGCCGATGATTGCAAGGAAATTACTCCGAAATGGCGTGCCGGCTCGACGCAGGCTCTCCGTGATCGAAACGGATACGATCGCGACGATGCAAACCACGACACTCGCCATGTCTCTTGCGCGCTCCCGGATAGCGATCGGCCTGGCCGCCGTGGTTGCTCCCGGCCGGGCCGCGCGCGTGATGGCCGGCCGGAAGGCATCGGATCCCATCGCGCCCCTGTTCGCTCGGATGCTGGGCGCAAGAGATGTCGCGCTCGGGCTGGGCACGGTGATCGCGTTGGATCGGGGGAAGCCGGTGCGAGGCTGGCTGGAAGGATCCGCCCTCTCGGACACGGCCGATTGCCTGGCCTGCGTTATCGCGCGTGAGCACATCCCGCCGAACGTCCTTCGCGTGGCCGTCGGGGCCGGAGCGGGTTCGGCGGTCATCGGGGTCCTTCTGTCGCGGAGACTTGATCCACCGCCACCGCCGCGTCCAGGTCAGCCGGAGGCCGTCGCGACCGGCCATCCGGATCCGGCGTAGGCAAGCCTAAGCCCGCCTCACTTCAGTTCGATTGATTCCCGTAAGTAGGCTCGGGCGATGTTCAGCGCCACCGAGCGGGACCAGCTCAAGCGACAGCTCGTCGAGCGGGCCAGGGCTGACCCGCGCATCGGCGCAGCGGCGCTGGTCGGCTCGAGTGCGGCAGGGACGGAGGACGCCTGGTCCGACATCGATCTCGGGCTCGAGCTGGCTACGGCCGTCAGTCGCGATGCAGTCATGGCCGACTGGTCGCGCGCGATGTACGACGAGCACCGCGCCGCTCATCACGTAGACGTCCTTTCAGGGCAAGCGGTGTACCGCGTCTTCCTGCTGCGCAGGACGCTCCAGGTCGACATCTCGTTCTGGCCGAGCGGCGAGCTCGTCGCCACCAGCCCGCGCTACCGGCAACTGTTCGGTGCCGCGCCTCGCGCTGCGCAACCCCGTCCACCGGATCGCGAGCATCTCATCGGGATGGCGTGGCTCTACGCGTTGCACGCGCGCTCGAGCATCCAGCGCGGCCGGCCCTGGCAAGCCGAGTACATGCTCAGCGCCGCTCGAGACCAGGTCCTCGGCTTGGCCTGTGCGCGCGTCGGGGTACCGGCATCAGACGGCCGAGGATTCGACTCGCTTCCGCCGGAAGTGCTGAGCCGTCTGAGCGCCGCAATGCCCAGCGCCCTCAACGCGCCATCACTCACGCAAGCCCTCAACGCACTACTTGCCGGGCTCGCCTCGGAGGCAGAAGCGGTGGATCTCACTCTTGCGGAGCGCCTGAAGGCTCCACTCGACGAGCTACGAGTGCGGATCTGATCACAGACGCCTGTTGCTCCTCGTTTCGTTACTCCGTCGTCAGCAACTCCGTAACGCCGGTGAGGACAAACAGTCGTCGGGCCTGCGCAGGGACGCCCGTGAGCACCAGCCGGTATCCATTCGCGTCCGCGCGCTGTTGCGCGCGGATCAGAATGTGCAGGCCGGCGCTGTCGATGAAGTCGACGCCGGCGAGGTCGAGCACAATGGTCCGAGCGCCGGAAGTCTCGGCTTCCTGGAGTTCTCGCTCGAGCGCCGGAGCGACGGCCATGTCGATTTCGCCCGACAGGGTCACGGTAATGCGCTCAGCATCAGGACGTCTGCTGAGCTCCGACTGACCGGAGGCCGGTGCCGCCCCTCGAGAGGGGCGGCACGCACATTCGGCCATCGCCTAGCGCTCGTCGTGATGCTGCGTGCTGCCCGACTTGGCGAGACCCCGGCTGACCATGTAGCCAACGGCGACTATGGACACGTAAAGCCAAGCCTGAGCCGCGGTGAAAACGTCTCGATGCGCGCTTGTTGCCTTGACCACCGCGGCCGAGATGAGGATTCCGGCGACGATGGCAAGGAAGGCGACAAACTCCGTCGTCTTGAACGCAGCCTTGGTTTCCGTCGAGAGGCGGCGGACGGACTCGGTTGCGGCAGGCGAACGATCGTACGAACCGTGTTCGGCGCCACGGGTCGTGGGTGCGCTGGTCGCGCTCATAGGTGTACTCCCTGGGACGTGTGAAGAAGCCGACAGGACCTTCACGCGAGGCAGATGATCTGCATCGGAGCCGTCCCCATCTGACGCTGCTGGAGCACGCGCAAGCTGTCGTCGGCGTGCTCTTGGGCGAGGATACCCGGGTCTGGCGTGACCAAACAGGCGTTCGCGGTACGTGGCAGGCACGATGGCCGCGAACGTCGACTATGGTTGGGCAAGTGCCCGCACGATCTGACGGCGCCGATGAGCAGGAGCAGCTGTCGACCGAGGCGCGGGTCTCGCACGCCGTGGTCCGCACGATGAAGGATCTCTATGGTCGCGGCCCCACCCACGCGAAGACCTACCTATGTGACGAATACGTCTTCTGCGTAATGAGCGGCGGCATGACACGCGACGAGGAGACGATGATCCGTGGCGGCGCGCAGGACGCCGTCCGCGACTACCGCCTCCGCTTCCAGTCGGTAATCGCGCCCGAACTAATCAGGCGCGTCGAGGACGTGCTGGAACGCAAAGTCGCCAGTTATCACAGCCAGGTCCTCTTCGACCCCGACCGCCTCATCGAGATTTTTATGCTCGACCCGGCCGAAAATACGGGGGCATCGGAGTCGCACGCGTAGCCTGCGCGTTCCCGGAGCGTCCTTGAGCGAACGGCTGACCGACGTAAATCCCGCAGACATGCGAATGCCATCGACGCTAAGCGAGGCGGCGCGGGTGAGAACATCCTCCACCCGCGCCAGCGGCGCTTGCGCCAGCGGTTAGGCTCTCCCTCTATGGCGGTCATGGAGCCCGTCAGCAGCCTTTCGCAGTTCCTCACCGTGTTGACCGAGCTGCGACTCGGGCAACGCGCGCGGTACCCGTTCTATTGCGCGCTCCTCTACACGACCGCTGAAGGAATGGATGCGGCGTTGGGGCGGTACGTCGACCGCAACTGGGAGGAGCTTGACGCGATGACGGGCGAGACCTGCCTTGTGTTCGTGCTCGGGGACCTCCGGAACGAACCGGCCGCTGGGGACCGACCGTTCAGCTCACACGAGGTCTACCGTGTGGCCGAGCATCTCGGAGTGCGGGCCAGTGCTCTGCCGTGTGCCGCCTTTTTCGCTCGGCCGGATCACTCGCGCGAAGTCCTGCGGGTGCGGATCAGTGACTACCTTGGGCCGCAGGCCCCGGATGCAGATGAGCGCACGCTTACTCGGGCCTTCCGGGGCATGAGCGCCGCGATCGCCCGGTGCGCGCGCCTGGGTGCGGACGGCCGAATCGACTGTCTCCGGACCGAGCTTATCCGCGAGCAACGAGAGGCCTTCCCCGCAGCGGCGACGACGCCGGGCGAAGGTCTGGCCTCCGCCGCATCTACCGTCGATTCCGTGGAAAAGGTGATTGTCGGCGGGACCACGATTGCCACAACGGTCCTCCGGGTGCTCGGGATCGGCATCTAGGCATACACGCTCCGGCTGACGTGGCAATCAGACGTTACGTGCGGCGTTTACCGCCGCAACGAGGGCTTCGACCTTCCCGCGCTGGTCGTCGTTGAACGGCCAGAAACCCTTCTCGCTGCGCAAGAAACTGGCCGTGAGCGTGTTGCCGTCGATCTCGAAACCGACCAGCAGTCCGACGTAATAGCGCATAGATCCGTCGAGGTACGGGGTGAAGATCTCCAGGACCCGCCCGTCAAACGATGCGATCCAGTTGTCTATCGGCGCCTCTATATACGGCGTCACGTGGCCGAGCCTACCTGCCACGCGCGATCACAGCCAGCTGCAACAGCTGCCCGCCCGGTCAGACGGCCGGCCCTCGGCAAGATTCCCGAGAGCCGGCCGCCACCGGATGACTGCGGTTCAGCAGAACGTCGCGACGATCCGGCCAATCCCGTCGTGCCCGGGGTTCGGTTCGTATCCGCTGCCGGTCTTCACGACCACGATATGGATCGTGTTCCCGGCGATCTGACTGCCGCTCTTGGACACCTGCTTGGTGAGCAGCGTTCCCATGTACGAGGGGACGTTGCTCGGCGGTCCCGAGCTGTTGCCCGGCGACGACGTCCAGTTCGGGGTGCATGCGCTCGGGGCGACCGGACTGGTCGTCGGGAGCTTCACCGTGTCGACGAACCCCTTGTAGGCCGGCGGTGCCGCCCCGCCTGAGAGCGTGTTCAGCTGACTCCAGTTGGCGCTCCACCAGGTCAGATCGGTGGTCGCAGTGGCGCTGGCGGCTGACTTGTCCCCCAGCGTGAACACGCCCCGGCTGGGGAACGCGAACACGATCGCCGTCGTACTGTCGCTGGACGGCTGGTAGTAGGCGTCGCCTGCGAAGCTCGCCCCCACCGTCTCCGGGCCGAGCGGCACGGTGACGGATGGGATCGTGCACGAGACGTTGCCCGAGCTGTTGGTCGTGTCGGTGCACGACTGGCTGCCCAGTGACAGCGTGACCTTCTCGGCCGGAGACGGTGCGGCGGATCCACCGTCACCATCGCTGTCGTTGCTGCCGTCCTCGAGGAGCGTCGCGGTCAGCGTCGCACCAGAGGCTCCGGCCAAGATCACCGTCGGGCCGGTGTACTTCATCGTCGTCTCCTCCGGCGTGATCGCGAACGACGTGCCGTCGCTGCTGGAGACGTAGTCGATATCGCCGGCGAACGATGCGGTGAGCGTCTGTGTTCCCGCCTGGGTCGGCGTGATCGAGCACTTCGCCACGCCAGAGGCGTCTGTCTTCGCACTGCACGTATCGCCCGCTCCCAAAGTGAAGACAATCGTCTTCCCGGCGATCGGGTCGCCGCCATCGGGATCGGTCAGCGTGGCCGAAACCGTCGCTGGATCGTGATAGTGAGAGGTGACGGCACCGTTGTAGGTGACCTTGCTCTCCTCCTTGTTGACCGTGAACGGCTTGGTGTCGGTGCTCCGCGCGTAGGTCGAGTCGCCGCCGTAGACGACTGTCACGTTGTACGGGCCCGGGTCGTCCGTGGGCGTGACCGAGCAGCTGGCCTGGCCAGACGAATTGGTCGTGCCGCTGCACGCCTCGCCGCCGAGCGTGAAGTCCAGCGTCTTGTTGGCGATCCCGGTCGATGTGCCGTTGTCGGTCAGCGTCGCTGTCAGCGTCACCGGATCGTTGTAATCGCCGTTCGTTGGTCCGGTGTACGTAGTGGTCGTCGGACGCGGGTTGACAACGACGTCATGGCTGACCGAAGCGGTCATCCCGGCGTCGTCGGTGATCGTGAGCTTGACCGTGTACGTGCCAGCGCTGCCGTACGTGTGGCTGGTCGTGGGCGTGGCTCCGGCCAGCGATTCACTCGAGTCGGTCTGCCCATCGCCGAAGTCCCAGCTGTACTTGATCAGGTAGCCCCCGGTGTCGTTCGACTTGGATCCGGACCCGTCGAAGGTGACCGAATCATTGACGTTCGGGGACCCCGGGTTGTTGCTGAACGCGGCGGTCGGCGCGACCGCGCCGAAGTTCGGCGTGCACCCCGTGATCGCGTTGCTCCACTCCTGCTGGATCTCGTAGGCGTGGTGGTTGATGATCTGGTTGTAGCCGCCACTGGCCGTCGAGCTGATGTTCGGTCCGTAGTTGCCGTTGCACTTGTCGCCGTTTTCGCCAGTGCCGTCGACGTCGAACCAGCCACCGCTGGTGGGATCGGTGATGATCTCGTTGTGCTCGTGGCTGAGCGGGTTGATCGCGAAGTCCGCGTCGTCGCCGTTCGGGCTCGAGGCGCTGCCACTGTTGCAGTGACCGTCAATGATGCCGATGTACGGCTCGTTGGCCCAGATCGTCAGGCCGTGGCTGCTGATGTTGAACGAGCTGTGGTACGCGCAGTAGCGGTCCGGCGTGGTGTTGAGGATGTTGCCGCACGACTTGAAGGCGTCGTCACAGGTCTCGACCCCTTTCGGCAGCACCAGGAAGTAGAGATTGTTCAGCCCCCGCGGGAGGCTGTTGCTCTGGATGAAGTTGTCAAGCTCGGTGCTCAACTGAGTCTGGCTCAGACAGTTGGACACCGTTCGCGTCCCGTCCGTCAGCGGACACCCGGATTGCGTTGCCGGGAACGCGGTCGTATCGGTGAAGGCGCCGCCGAACGACTGCTGGTACTTGAGGAACTTGTTACTTCCGCCAGGTCCGGTGTTGTCGTAGTACTGCGTGTCGACCGCGTACACATTCGTCGCGCGGTTGCTGTCCGCCGCCGCGTCTGTCAGGTACTGCTGGATCAGCGAGTGGTAGTTGGCGCTCACTCCGCCGTTGCCCGGCGGCTCCCAGTAGACGACGTACGTCGTGTTTGTCTGCACCACCGGTCCGTTGTGGTACGTCAGGTTGCACGCCGGATCGGGCTTCGGCTGCGGACAGCTGACCGGCGCTGCGGGGGCGAACCGCGTCGGCGCCTGACGCTGAGGACCGCCGAACGACGCCTGGCCTTGATCGGGAATCACACCCCGCATGGGGCCGATATCGGCAGCCGCATTCGCAGCCGGCAGTAGCCCGGCCACGATCGCGAACAGGCAAGTCAGACGCAGAAGCCTGCGTCGTGGAACGGTAGGCCCGGACGTCGTTGAACAACGCATCCGAGAAACCCCGGCCCCTGCATTCATGATGTACCCCCATACCGCGGCCCACGCGCGGCGGCAGATTTGTTTTCCGGCAGCACACCGCGCCGCCGCATGCCAACCTACACGCGTCGCGTGGTCCAGGTCAAGGTCGGATTTGGATTTTGGCGTCCCGGGAGTAACCTCCGCCGCAAGGCACTTGGTGCTCCACGCACTCACAGCAGCGCTCGCCACAATTGCCGCCGCGGTCACGCCGCCGGCGGGGGGAAGCCGCCCGTCCGCCGCCCGGGCTGCGACGGCTGGCTGTGTACACGCGAACGTCTCAGGCCAGATCGAATGCCTCGCGCCTGGGCACCTGTGCCTGACACGCCACGAACGTGCCTACCGCTTCTACGGCCTCACCTGCGTTGCCGCGCGCCGGGGCGGTGCCTACCGGCTCAAGCAGCGGAACTTCATCGGACCGCCGCTCGCGTCGATGCCCGGACGCGCCTAGTCGGTGAGCCGTTGGGTAAGCGTGTGCGCCGAGACCAGGGGCCCAGCCACTGGCCTTCTCGTGGCTTTCGTTATTTGACGATCGTGAACCTGAGCGCGGGGGCGGTTGCGCGCTGGCCGCCGATGTCGGTGGCGAGGACGCGGAGCGTGTACCGCCCGGGGCTGAGCCTCTTGCTGCGTGACAGGCGACCCTGGAAGCCGATCCGGTTGGCGCCTGCCTTGGCGCTGAAGCTGACGGTGCCGGCCGTGATGGCTCGCCGGCAGCTGGGCTTGCGGGCATTACGAGTGGTCTGCTTGACGCAGCGACCGCGCACCCGGCGGCCCGACGCGGCGCGGGTGAAGGCCAGCGTAACGCGGGCTGGTCCGCTGAGATCGAACGTGAAGCTCGTGCCGATCGGGGGCTTGCGCCGCTGACCGATTCGGGCGAGCCCGCCGCCTCGGCGCCACACCGACGCTGCTTGCCGGAGGTGGGTGAGCGCCAGCGTGCCGGAGACCTTGCCGGCCGCCAGGACGCTGTAGCTGACGCTCTCGGTAGCGGTCAGCCCGTCGCTGTCGCTCGCGGTGATTGTGAAGACGTGGCTGCCGGAAGCCGTGGTGTCAATCGCCGCACCGTCGGCCACCGGGCCCGTGCACGAGGTGATCGTCGCGCCGGCGGGAGCGCTGCAGGAATAGGACGCTGCTATCGCCTGGCCCTGGGTGAACGTCGCGCCGTTCGCCGGCGCACGTATCGCAATCTCCGGCGGCGGGCCGAAGAGATAGGCCGCTCCGGCGCCGAACTCTCCGTTCTCCCCACGTAGGCCACCCGCCGCGACGGTGACGCTGCCCGAGATCGCCACCGAGAGCCCGAGCAGGTCGAGGGCGGCCCCGTCGCCGGCGGTCAGCTCGGTGGTCTGCTTCGCGGTCTTCCACGTGGGGCTCGGCTTGGCGAACAGATACACCGCGCCCTGGGCCGCATTCCCGCCGACCTGGTGCAGGAACGAGCTCGCGAGCACGGTTTCGCCGGTGGCGGCCACAGCAGAGCCGAACTTGTCGCCGGTGACGCCGTCCGAGGCGGTCAGCTCGGCAGTCTGCGTGGCCGTGTCGCCCCACCCGTTCAGCGGCATCAGGAACACGTATGCCGCGCCCTGGCGGGCAAGGTCGACCTCGTGGTTCGGCGAGCCGACGACGACCGTGTCGCCCGAGATCGCGACCGCGGATCCGAACTGATCGGTCGCGCCGCCATCGGTTGCACTCAGCTTTGTTCGTTCGCTCTGCTCGGCGTTCGTCCAGCTCAAGCTGGGCCTGATGAACACATAGGCCGCGCCCTGCTGGGCGTGGTCGCCAACCTGATGATTGGGAGCGCCGACCACGACCGTGTCGTGAGAGATCGAGATCGCGCCGCCGAAGCCGTCGAACTCCGCGCCGTCAGAGGCGAACAGCGTCGTGGTCTGGGGCGCGTCCGCCCAGCCCGCGACGGGCTTGCTGAACAGATACGCCTCGCCCTGGCGGAAGTGGCCACCCCGGGTGTGCTGGGCCGGGCCGGCGACGATCGTGTCCCCGGAGATCGCGACGGCCCCGCCGAGCCCGTCGCTGGCCGCTCCATCGGAGGCGGTCAGCTCGGCGGCCTGCGTCCCGTCGGTCCATCCGGACGCCGGCCGCACGAACACGTACGCCGCGCCCTGGAACTCGTGGGCGCCGACCTTGTGGCCGCTCGCGCCGGCGACGATCGTGTCGCCGGATATGGCCACCGCCCCGCCGAGCGCGCTCTCTGTGGCGCCGTCCGACGCGGTCAGGACCGCGGTTTGCGTGGCGTGCGCCCAGCCGGCCGCGGGCTTCTCGAACACGTATACGGCGCCCTGGCGCGCGTTGCCGCCGGTGTTGCGGCCGGGCGCGCCGACGGCAATCGTGTCGCCGTCGATAGCGACCCTCGAGAACGCGTCGCCCGCGACGCCGTCGCGCGCGGTCAGCTTGGCCTGCTGAACGATCGGATCGACCCGCACCGGGTATGCCGCGCGGTGATCGTCGACTCGGATCGCCAGCCGGCCTCCGCGCAACTCGAACCATGAGTGCAGCGCGCGCCCCCGCGCGTCGCTCGTCTGGAGCCCGCCGTAGCGCAACGCGTTGCCTGCGCCTTCGAACACGGCGCCGGCGCGGTCGAGACGCGGCCGGAGGTTGCCCGACAGGGCCAGCGACAGCGTGAGCGGACCGCTCGTTCCCGCCGGCCGCGCGTTGATGTCGAAGCCGTGCTCGAGCCCCAGGGGTCCGTTCGCATACCACTCGCCGACGCTGTCGTGGGCGTAATCGACGCGGTTGGCCGCGACCCGGGGCACGGTCTTCCCGACTCGGCGCAGCTGGCCACCGCGGCCATAGCCGTCGAGCCTCAGCCCGATCGTCGCCGATCCCGATGCGACTCGCGCGCCGGCGGGCGAGAACGTCGCGCGAAGGCGCTGGGCGGGATTCCGCGCCCGCAGTGCGACCACTCGATAGTCGTCCCCGGCCCGGCCGAGCGCGGCCGACACCGGACCCTGCGCCGCGAGTGGAAATGCGCTCAGCCCGCGCGGCCCATTCCCGCGCGCGGCACCACCTCCGCCGCCGGGGGACGTGGCGCTC